>CAKQTE010000020.1 GCA_934276485.1 uncultured Spirochaetales bacterium
AGCTCAGTCGCAAGGAAGAAGGCAGCAAAGGCTCTCTACAGAAGGCATGAGCATATTGCCAACTGCAGACGGGATTGGTTCTTCAAGCTTGCCCATGAGCTATGCTCTGCCTACAGTGTCATCGTAATTGAGGATCTGAACATCAAGGGCATGGCAAGGCTATGGGGACGCAAGGTCAACGATTATGCATATTCAGAGTTCGTCAGGATCCTTGAGTGGATAGCGTTGAAGCATGGAACCATAATCGAAAGGGTTGATAGGTTCTATCCATCCTCACAGGTCTGCTCACGCTGTGGTGCACTGAATCCTAGCATGAAGGACCTCAGAAGGAGGACATTCAAATGCGAAGTGTGTTCTTTGGAAATGGACAGAGATCGAAATGCTGCAGTCAATCTGAAGAACGAAGGATTGAGGATGCTTAATAAATTAGAAGTGGTTTAGGCCACTTATAAATAACTGAGGCCGGGCGGGCCTCAGAGGTTCGAGATGGAGTAAGGCGCCTTCGGGTGCATCCATCGCTTGCAGGGCCAGAATCCAACAGGCTTTAGCCGTTGGAGTACGTCAATATGGACACGAGTGTGTCTTTAAGAATATTCTGCCATATATGGAATATATAAAAGCATTGGTCTTGGGCATCGTCCAGGGCATAACTGAGTGGCTTCCTATATCATCTACTGCACATCTGCTGATATTTGATGATTTCTTGCATCTTGAGGGATCGGATGCTTTCAAGGATCTATTTATGGTTGTTATACAGCTTGGCTCGATACTAGCTGTAGTTGTTCTTTATTTTGATAGACTTTGGCCTTTTAAACGTGATAAAGAGGAGATGAAAAAGAGTTTCTCTCTTTGGGGAAAAATCATTGTTGCATCAATTCCTGCTGCTATCTTTGGTCTTATATTGGATGATCTAGTCTCATCCGTACTATCTAGCTTCTATGTAATTGCATTGACTCTTTCTGTATATGGAATCCTTTACATAGTTCTTGAAAAGACAAAGTGGGCCGAAAAGCGAGTGAAGTACAATAGTGTAGAGGAAGTTTCGTACAGGAGTGCATTTGAGATAGGACTATTTCAAGCGCTTGCTATCATTCCAGGAACATCGCGTTCTGGTTCCACAATTCTTGGTGGTATGATACTTGGTTTTTCTAGAGAGCTATCTGCAACATTTAGCTTTTTTATGGCAATTCCTGTGATGGCAGGAGCATCTCTTTTGAGATTCATAAAGCACTTTAGCGAGGTATCTTCAAGCGAATGGGGCGTATTGTTGTTTGCAACATTCATTTCATTTGTTGTATCTCTATTTGCCATCAAATGGCTTGTTGGATTTGTTCGATCTCACTCATTTGCAGGCTTTGGAGTATATAGAATAGCACTAGCTGTTGTCTTGGTGCTTGTCTCTGTTCTTTTCTAGGATTCCTGCTTTTATTACTTTATTACCATCTTGGGAAAGCGAAAGTATTGTCTTTTCAAGCTTTCGCTTTTTTTCTTTCAGCTCCGAGAAGAATTCTCCTTGCTCTGGCTCTTCTGATTCATAAACCTGTCCAAGAGCAAGGCCCAAAAGCCTGATGCCTTGGCCTGTATATTTCTTCTTAAGAAGCTTTTTTGCAATGTTGAGAATATCTTCAGATGAGTAGATGTTCTCATCTGGTGTTTCCTGTATCGTTGTTGTGGTAAAGTCTCCGTAACGTAGTTTTAGAGTAACGCTACGAGGAATAACGTGTTCTTTCAATGCTCTGAAAGAAAGATCGAACGACATTTGCAATAGGTATTCTTCTAAAGTGTCTGTGCCATAGATATCTGGATAGAAGGTCAATTCTGATGATATTGAGTGTGATTTGACCTCTCCTTGATATATCCCAGGATCTATTCCTCGTACTACTTTATATAGATATTCGCCGCTCTTTTCACCAAATAGGCTCTTGAGTTCACTCTCCGGATACCTACGTAGTATTTGAGTTGATGTAATGCCTTTCTTCTTTAGACTTTCAAGCATTGCTTTTCCAACTCCCCATAGTTTTCCAATTCCAACAGCATCAACAAATTCAATCTCTCTATCAGGAGGGACGATTGTAAGTCCATTTGGCTTATGGTAGTCAGATGCAAGCTTTGCGATGAATCTTGAAGATGCAACTCCAATGGAAACTGTGAGACCTGTTTCAGAAAGGATCTTGGCTTTCAGTTCTTTTGCAGCTTTGCCTGCAAGAGGGTAGATTCTCTCCATTCCCGTAAGATCCAAGAATGCTTCATCTATTGATACTTGCAAGAATCCTGGAGCAAATGATTTGATTATATTCATTACTTCCTGGCTTTTTTCACTGTAGCGTCTGTGTCTGCCTGGAATGCAGAGTGCATCGGGGCACAGCTTAAGAGCAGTCGTCATTGGCATAGCAGAGTGCACGCCATAGCGCCTTGCTTCATAGCTACAAGTGGATGCAACATTTCTTGGTCCTGGAGTTCCGATAATAAGGGGCTTTCCCTTATATTCCGGGTGGTCAAGAATCTCAACAGAGGCAAAGAATGCATCAAGGTCAATGTGAAAGAATACAGATCCCATATCCAGATTATAGCATTTTACGAAATGAATGTTTTTGGTATAATCAAATTTGTTATGAAGAAAGGCTTGAAGCTAATTTGCATATTCTTGATTCTTGATGTTTCTCTTTTTGCAGCAAACATTTCGAATTATTCTTTCTCAAATAGAGCTGCGTCTCCATTTAGAAGCGTCAGCTACTATGGCGATTTCTATGACTTTTTTGTTAATCCTGCAACGCTACCTTTGGTTGAAGACAACCAAGGATCATTCATGTTCAATGCCAATTATTCAGACGTTTTCCCATTTGATGCGTACTCCGAGCCAATTAGTTATATTCAGAATCAACTCGATGAGATGAGTGTATCGTTTGTTGGAAAGAGTATTGCGCTCACTGCTAATTTGGGAACAAATTTTACAAATAAGGTAATTAAGGATGGCATCTCATATTTTGATATCTATTCGAATGCAGATATCGAAATAGATTGGGCGTATGCTTTCCCATACTTTGCATTCGGTGTTTCGATGAAGGGAGGCAATAGCTTAGTCAGGAATGATAAACCTATATCTAGTTCAATAGATGCTGTTGCAAACGCTTGGTTCAGTCCTTTTGATCGCAGTTCAGGTTCAGAAAGATTCTCTGTAGGTTCTGGACTGTTGTTTTATTTTGATAATTTTGCAATTGGCTTGAATATCGATAAGATAGTAACTCTTAATGAATCGAATTCAATATCTGCAGATTGGCGAACGATTGGACAAAGTTCAAACATATCTTTCTCTGCCAATGGAAATAGATTTACCAAGAATGGCAATTTGACTTTCATACTGCCAAAGGCATCTCTTTCATTTTCAGATTTTCTGGATTATCGCTATACGATATCCCTAAAGGGAGACCTATCTTTCCAGTTCTTGCCAGAGTGTGATCTCTCACTAGGACTTGGATATAGGGAATATAACCATTCACTTTTTGCTTTTGATGGCAATAATGGACTATTTGACATCTATCTGCAGGGTAATATGTGGGCAACATCGATTACTATTGGTGTTACCTTTGATTGTTCTACTTGGAGAACAGTATCTCCTGCAATAGGATTCTCGTTCGCAAGTTAAGCTACAGTCTTCTTTGCTTGTTCCTCGATAGTTTCATATACCATATTAGGCTCGAATATGAAGTTGTTTTCTTCTATTTTCTCGAGAACAATGAAGAATATCTTGTATCTATCTGTTCCAAAAAGAGAGCATGCTCTTTTATCTGTTGAAAGTATATCGAGGATATGAAATCCAATGTAATCACACCAAAGATGAAATGCATGGTCGAAATTCAAGTGCTCGCCAGATGAAGCTAGTTTCTTTCTGAAGCTTTGACAACTAGAATATATAGCAGCTTCTGAACCTCTTAACAATCCTCTCGAAAAGTTCTCAATTAGAATTAATTCATGTTGTGTCATATAACACCTCCAAAACTCTAATTTCCTTTTGTCGTCATTAAGATATTCATCTCGCTTATTGTTGTCAATATATTTTATTGATTTTTTTTAAGACTGTTTTTGTAACTTCTTCATTATAAATAAGTTAAATATAATAAAAATGCATACTTTTTGATTATAACGAACAAGAAAGAGAGTGAAGCAAAATGCAACACTCTCGGCTTTTAATGTTTATATAGCTTTGCAATAAGTAGGCCAACTAGAAGTAGCAATATTGAAATACCTAGTACCCTGTAACGACTAAAACTAGATAATTACAGGGTATAAATGCTTAAGCTTTACTCTTGCTTCTTTCATCGTAAAGTGCCAATCAACACCTTTTTGCTTTTCATTGCGAGCTTTATACCAAGACTTTGCTTCACGTCTTAATTCTTCTATTGACCCCATTCTTCTACATAGGCATTGTGCTGTAAAAACTGATAGTTCTATTTCAGCAATATCGAGCCATGAGCCATGTTTTGGTGTATGGTGGATTTCTATTTTATCAGCAATTCTCTTTGCTTCAGAAGGCGGAAATGCTTCATATAATGATGAGATATTGTGAGTGTTAAGGTTGTCACATACAAGAATAATCTTTGTTACGTCAGGATAATCTTCATCTACCAGTTTTTTTATCTGCAAAGCCCAATCGACCTTCGTTCTGCGTTCATTAACATCAACTCTGCGCCATCCGCCTAAAGGCTCAGTGAACATGAAAGCGCAACAAGTGCCTTTCCTTATGTATTCATGATCAACCTTCTCTGTGTGATTATCATTTGAAAGTTTTATTGGCTCTCTTGAGTCTTCATGTAGCTCAATAGGTTGCTCATCCATGCAGACAACAGGATAGTCCTTATCATATGGCCTGCTATAAATATCAAGAACATCCTCCATTGCTGCAACAAAAGCAGCATTTTGCTCATGAGGAATGCACCACATTTTTCTTAGGTGAGGCTTAAACCCGTTTTTTTTAATATCCTTCCCACTTGTGTATGTGAAATTGAGTCAATAATCTGCAGTTCTACTGAACGCTCAGATAACAATCTCAATGTCCACTTTCCGTGGCCTTCGGGTGGACTTGAACAGGCAAGTGCAGTAATCCTTGCTTCTATATCCCCAGTGCATTTTGCTGGTACCGGTGGAGTCTCTCTTTTCTTTCTCTCAATGCAAAGGCTAACTTCAGATTCTTCTTTGTTATCTTCCCGTTTTTCAATAAAACGTGACTTTATGTCATGTATTGCCTGATTGGTTATTCCTAAAGCTTTTGCAATATCAACGTCCTTCATCCATCCTTGTGGATTGTTCCTGTCGGCCATAAGAAGAACATTGGCTCTACGTATTTC
>CAKQTE010000021.1 GCA_934276485.1 uncultured Spirochaetales bacterium
GCAGCCAGGCCGTACAGGATATAACGGATAGGATATATCGTTCTTATAACAGATTCTTCAAAGACAAGGAGAAGGGTATCAGGACATCTCCTCCAAAGAGAAAGAAGGTAAGGAAATACAAGAGCATAACATACAAGCAAGCTGGATACAGGTTCCTTCCAAACCACAAGGTAAGGATTGGCAACCATATCTACAGATACTGGGATTCCTATGATGGACTACTGGAGACAGCGGATGTCCATACGATGACGATAAAGAGGAATATTCTAGGCGAGTACTTCCTGTTCATGACTGTCGATGCTCCTGTCACCATGGGTGAGAACAGGGATGGGAGATATGCAGTCGGGATGGGTTTCGGGCTCAGGACATTTTTGACGCTATCGGATGGAAAAAGGATAGAATCACCAGAGTTCTTCAGGAAAGGAATAAAAGGAATCAAAAAAGCAAGTAAAGAGCTCAGTCGCAAGGAAGAAGGTAGCAATGGATACGTGAAGGCAGCAAAGGCTCTCTACAGAAGGCATGAGCATATTGCCAACTGCAGACGGGATTGGTTCTTCAAGCTTGCACATGAGCTATGCTCTGCCTACAGTGTCATCGTAATTGAGGATCTGAACATCAAGGGCATGGCAAGGCTATGGGGACGCAAGGTCTGCGATTATGCATATTCAGAGTTCGTCAGGATCCTTGAGTGGATAGCATTGAGGCATGGAACCGTAATCGAAAGGATTGATAGGTTCTATCCATCCTCACAGGTCTGCTCACGCTGTGGTGCACTGAATCATGAGATGAAGGATCTCAGAAGGAGGACCTTCAAGTGTGAAGCCTGTTCCTTGGAAATGGACAGGGACGAAAATGCTGCCATAAATCTGAAGAACGAAGGATTGAGGATACTTAATAAATTAGAAGTGGTTTAGGCCGCTTATAAATAACTGAGGCCGGGCGGGCCTCAGAGGTTCGAGATGAAGTAAGACGCCTTCGGGTGCATTCATCGCTTGCAGGGCCAGAATCCAACAGGCTTTAGCCGTTGGAGTACGTCAATAGAGAAGATAAACGCAAAAAGTGGCTATTTGGCTCATTCGGAATGGCTATCATTGCAGCCATTTTATCAATGATTATGGCTATGGTGACAAACTAAAGGAGGTGCTTATGAAACACAAAATTGAAAAAAACAGCGTACAGGAAACATTGGTAATTCCTCTATATGCACTAAAAATCTGTTCAGAGCTTTATCCTAATATATATAAGGACGAAACAGCCATCAATCTGATAAATAATCTTGACTATGATTTTTCAGAACAGGAGAAGAAATCGCAGAGTTTATTTGAGCGCTTTGGCGCATTGGAAGTTGCAACAAGACAAAATGATTTGGAATGGGAAGTAAGGGATTATCTGAAAACAAACCCGAATGCAGCTGTTGTCAATCTAGGATGCGGTTTGGATAACACTGGGAGACGATGCGATAACGGTAGTTGCAAGATATACAATCTGGACTTTCCTGATGTCATTGCTGTGCGTAATGAGCTATTGCCAGCGATGGAACGAGAGCAAAATATTCCATGCAATCTGAACGATACATCTTGGTTTAGACAAATCGATTCATCTAGTGGCGTGGTATTCTTTGCATCCGGCGTCTTCTATTACTTTCTTTCAGAAGAAGTAAAAGCTTTGGTACGAAATATGGCAAAAGCCTTTTCTGGAGGGGTATTGGTATTCGATGCTGCAAACAAAACAGCTGTAAAGATGATTTCGAAGACTTGGCTCAAGAATGCAAAGATCAAGGATGTAGGTGCATATTTCGCAGTTTCAGATGCGAAATCGGAGCTTTCAAAATGGGATAGTTCCATTCAAGTCTCCAGCAGAGGATACTTGCTGGGGTACAACGACCTAAAGGACCATTCGATCAGTAGCTTTTTCCGCCTTCTTGCTAAAGTTGGTGACAGGATGATGAAAATGCAGATTGTAAAGATAAAATTTGGAGAAAAACCATGAAATCAAACAAAGAGAAAAAGGCATTGATTGCTGGTGTGATTGGCTGCCTTCTATATGTAATTGGCGACTATTTGTATGCTGCAATAAACAAATACCAAAGTTCAGAGACCATTGGAATGGTAATCAGAGTTGCTTTTCTTGATATGGCTACTTGGCGAATGATGCTAAGCATAATTTGCGGAATTGTTGGAACATTTCTCTATTACATAGGCTTTCACCAAATGTGGGAGTTGCTAATAATTCATATATCTGATGATAAGCAACAAAAATGGCTCAAAGGCTTTCAACTATCATACCTAACTGGCACAGTTTGTTGGGGATATGTACACGCCATGTTCATGAACATTGCCTTGATTTTCAAGTTTGTATTCGAAAAATATGGCAATGTACAAGCAGCTGCTGAAATTGCAAACAAGGTCTTTTATTGCAATGCAGGAGTAATGCTCGTGGCATTTCTTTTGGGAGATGGAGTATTGTCACTTGTGATGCTTGTGATGATTTGGAAAAAGATGCTTCCATTAAAAACAACAAAACAAAGAATCCTTGCATCCTTTTGCAATCCAATCGTATCAGCAGGAATCATAGGGAACCTATTCACTCTCCTTCCATGGCCACTGAATCAGATAGATATTGGATCAGAATCTTCAGGGCATCTTCTGGTCCTTATTCTTGGCATGATTCTATTGCAGGAAATGATTAAAACAGGAGAGTTGATGGAGGAAAAATAATGAAGTATACAAAAATGCCTATGGGCATGTGGGTTCTGTTTGTAAGTTCTTTTAGAAAACAACTGACAGATGTATTGGGTTATGAAGAAAATAATGCAAAAACCATTACAAGAAATGCAAAGCGGAAATATAAAGAAATCATTCGAGAACTGCCAGATTTTGAAAAAGGCGATCGCTTTCAAGCAAACATTGTTAGTGCAGCCATGCTTTGTGCTTTCATTCTCTCAATGCCTAGGCGTCCTAATGAAGATCTCCTATCAATATACTATGCCAAAGCTATGATGACAAAGCCAATGCAAATCTTCTGCCGTAAGAGTGGGAGGAAAAAGTTCACAGCAAAAGACATTGCCAATATGAAGGAAACTGCCCTCTTTAAAGCTGCAGATAGAAACCCCTATTCCTGGAACATGGACTTTATCGAATACAAAGACGGAAGTGGATACGAAGGGAGATTCACTAAATGTGGAATCTGCACCTTGATGAAAGAATATAGGCTATATGATCTGACTCCTGCCTTGTGCAGACTAGATTACACCATGAGCGAAGCTGGTGGCGTTACAGACTTTGTGCGCAGATACACGCTTGCATCCGGCGGTCCATATTGCGACTGCGGTTACAAAAAGAAAATCAATAAGGAGAAGATATAAATATGATTAAAACCATAGTAAAGGTTTCTGGCATGGCATGCTCTATGTGTGAGGTGCATATCAATGACACAATTCGTCGTGCATTCCCTTCTGTGAATGTTTCATCATCACATTCAAAAGGAGAAACTGTGATTATCTCTAAAGAGCCTTTGGATGAAGATGCAATTCGCAAAGCAATAAATGAAACAGGTTATACAGCAGGAGATATCACAATAGCGCCATACGAGAAGAAAAGCCTGTTCTCTTTTTTGAAAAAGCGATAGTTGTTTATTTTTGACTACATAGTTAGTCTCTACTAACCTACTGACATAGGAGTTTCCTTTGAAAAAACAATCCAATTTATCAAGACTTTTAGAATATGCAGGAAAATATAGAATCCTGACATATCTTTCATGGATATTATCTTCATCCAGTGCTTTCATTGCACTTGTGCCATTCTGGTACATATGGCATATTCTCAAAGAGGTTATAGAGGTCACACCTCTGTATGAGAATGCTATTCATGTGAAGCATTATGGCTGGATGGCAGTAATATTTTCTATAACTGCAGTGCTTACATACATTGCTGGTTTGATGTGTTCACACCTTGCTGCATTCCGCATTGCTACAAATATGCGATTGACTATGATGAAGCACATTACTACTCTTCCTTTAGGTGCAATTGAACAATTTGGTAGTGGAAAGCTACGTCGCACGATCTCGGAAACTGCGGGAGCTGCAGAAACATATCTAGCACACCAACTTCCAGACAAAGCAAGAGCTATAGCTACGATCATAGGGCTCATTACTTTACTGTTGACATTCGATTGGAGAATGGGGCTGTTGAGTCTTGCACCAGTTATTCTTGCATTTGCTGTTATGACAACCATGACTGGAAAAGGAATGCAAGATAAGATGACACAGTACCAAAACGCACTTGCAGATATGTCAAATGAAGCAGTTGAATATGTGCGTGGTATTCCTGTTGTTAAGACTTTTGGTCAAACAGTATTCTCTTTTAAAAAATTCAAAGAGAGCATTGACAAATACGAGCATTGGGTAATCGCATATACAAAGCAGCTACGCTGGCCAATGACATTTTATACGCTTGCAGTAAACAGTGTATTTGTGTTTATGATTGCAGGAGGATTTTTGTTCTATAGTGGAATTGATGACAAAAGCACCCTTTTGAACCTACTCTTCTACATTATCATAACGCCAGTAATCTCACTGACTCTTACAAAGCTTATGTATATGAGTGAAAACAACATGATTGTACAAGACGCATTCACTCGCATTGACAAGGTGCTACAAAGTCCATCCCTGTCTCAATCAGACACTCCTATGAATCCTAAAGATAGTTCATTAAAACTGACCCATGTCACATTTAGCTATGATGGCGTAAAAAATGCTATCGAAGATGTATCCTTATCAATTGGCCCAGGTCAAAAAGTTGCATTCGTGGGTCCATCTGGTGGAGGGAAATCCACGCTTGCATCTCTCATTGCACGATTTTTCGATCCTCAGAAAGGATCCATTCTGATAGGAGGCGTAAACGTTAAAGACATTGATAAAGACGAACTAATGAATACAGTTTCCTTTGTATTTCAAAGCAGTCATCTTATCAAAGGAAGTATCCTGGACAATGTACGAATGGGGAAACCTGATGCTACGGAAAAAGAAGTACTGGACGCACTTAAAGATGCTCAATGCATGGATATCATTGATAAATTTCCTAACGGTGTAAATACAATTATCGGTTCAGATGGAATCTACCTCTCAGGAGGAGAGTGCCAAAGGATTGCCATTGCCCGAGCAATGCTTAAAAACGCACCAATATTGATTCTTGATGAAGCTACAGCTTTTGCAGATCCAGACAATGAAATTAAGGTACAAAAAGCATTCAACAATCTAGCAAAAGGACGAACAGTCATCATGATTGCTCATAGGTTATCAACAATCGTGAATACTGACTGTATATTCGTTTTAAATGACGCCAATCTTGTGGAAAGCGGTAGTTTCAAAGAGTTGTCAGAGAGTAAAGACAGCCTATTTGGAACCATGTGGAGAGACTACAAACAATCCATAAATTGGAGAGGAAATTGCAAAAGTCAAATCTCGTGAAGAAATATACAGATTTTGGTGCATGATTATGCACTTTTATAGAGTCTGGGGCCTGCTTGTTGCATGTTTATTGCAACGCTAGTAGGTCCTTTTTCAT
>CAKQTE010000022.1 GCA_934276485.1 uncultured Spirochaetales bacterium
TCAAGGGCATGGCAAGGCTATGGGGACGCAAGGTCAACGATTATGCATATTCAGAGTTCGTGAGGATCCTTGAGTGGATAGCATTGAGACATGGAACCGTAATCGAAAGGGTTGATAGGTTCTATCCATCCTCACAGGTCTGCTCACGCTGTGGTGCACTGAATCATGATATGAAGGATCTAAGAAGGAGGACCTTCAAATGTGGAGCGTGTTCTTTGGAAATGGACAGGGACGAAAATGCCGCAGTCAATCTGAAGAACGAAGGATTGAGGATGCTTAATAAATTAGAAGTGGTTTAGGCCACTTATAAATAACTGAGGCCGGGCGGGCCTCAGAGGTTCGAGATGGAGTAAGACGCCTTCGGGTGCATTCATCGCTTGCAGGGCCAGAATCCAACAGGCTTTAGCCGTTGGAGTACGTCAAAGATGATCCAGATAACAAGACCAATAGTCCTCTTGCTCGTCGAGACAACGTATCGGGTGCATTTAGGTTCAATGGAAATCTAAATGGAAGAAACATCATCTTGTTGGATGACATCTTCACAACAGGGGCAACTGTTGAAGAGTGTATCAATGAATTGAAGATGAAAGGTGCCGGTAATGTAACTGTTCTTACTCTGGCAATAACTCAATTGAAACTGGACCTATCTTATAATTCAGAGGTTCTTAATCAGCTAAATAGACAATATAAGCTACGTTTTAGCTCTAAGATTCTTAGGCCTTTCTATTCAGATCAAACCCCAGGGTCTCAGGACGTAAAGGATTATGACAAGTATTGTACAGAGCTCGAGGTTGCACTCACAAATGAAGTTCTTGACTTGCAACTTGGAAACAACGATTTTGACTTTGATATATATGATGAAAATGAGGTTTCTTTCTGAAAATCATCAGTTATAACTGATAAAATCTATAAAAATATAGATTTATTAGTTATATATGATAAAATCTGTTTGTAGCGAGGCTTTGCTGATGATTAAGAGAGAGCGATACATTAGTCGTATTAGACCGTTTATTGATACGGAGTTAGTCAAGGTTCTTACAGGAATCAGAAGATCTGGAAAGTCTGTAATGCTTGAGTTAATCAAGGAAGAACTTTTGACTAATGGTGTCGATCCTGCGAGCATAATATCAATTAACTTTGAGGATTTAAGCTTTTCACATTTGCAGAATTCTTTATCTTTGTATGAAGAGATTTGCAAAAGATCTAGAGAGATAGGAAAGAAAGTTTATCTCTTTTTCGATGAGATCCAAGAGGTAGAAGGTTGGGAGAAATGCATAAACTCATTCAGGGTAGCTCTTGATTGTGACATCTACATCACTGGATCAAACGCCAAGCTTCTTTCTGGTGAACTTGCTACTTATCTTGGGGGAAGATATGTAGAATTTGTTATCTATCCATTTTCATTTGAAGAGTTTGTCGAACTATACAAAAGCGTCGTGCCAAATGAGACGATAGAACAATGCTTCAAGAAATATCTTTCTCTTGGAGGTATGCCATATTTGTCGAATATATCATTTTCCCCTGATGCAACAAAGCAATATCTTCAGGATGTTTTTGCATCTGTACTTCTTAAGGATATAGTGAAAAGAAACCAGGTTCGGGATGTGGATTTTCTTGAGCGTATCATTGAATATGTCATGACAAATATTGGAACTCCTCTTTCTGCTTCCTCTTTGTCTCGTTACCTAAAAAACGAAGGAAGGACTGTCGCTGTGGAGACAATTCTCAACTATATAAAGTATTGTTGTGACTCTTTTCTTTTTTATCGCGTGAAAAGAGAAGATGTACGTGGCAAGCAAGTACTTGCTTCCAATGAAAAGTTCTATATTGCAGATCATGGCATGAGAGAGGCTGTGTTTGGTGGAAATATGCGCGATATAAACCAAACACTGGAAAATATTGTTTATATGGAGCTTGTTCGTAGAGGCTACTTGGTAACTGCAGGAAAAGTAGGTGACAAGGAAATAGATTTTGTATGCAAAAAAAACAATGACAAAATATATGTTCAAGTTGCTTATCTTTTGGCATCTAATGAAACGATACAACGCGAGTTTGGTGTGTACAAACAAGTTCAGGATAACTATCCAAAGTATGTTGTATCACTAGACGAGTTTGGTATGAGTCGAGATGGAATAAAGCACATTAATATTAGGGAATTTCTATTAATGGAGAAATGGAATTAGAGGAATGCTATTTTCTTAATTGTTATCTTAATAACGTCATGTAAAACCAATAACAGTAATTATTGCCAAAGTATTGAAATGTTGGTGTAAAAATGTATAATTTGTGTCCAAATAAGAGGGTTTAATTGATGAACGAGATCAAGAAAATTAAGGTTGCTGTTATTGGTGCAACAGGTGCCGTTGGACAGGTTTTTATGTGGATGCTTTCCAATCATCCTTGGTTTGAGTTGAGCTATGCTACAGCAAGTGCCGCAAGAGTTGGCCAAAGATATGCAGCTACAGTTCATTGGGTTATGCCATTTGAGATGCCTGAAGCTATCAAGGATATGGAAGTTAAGGAATTCAATTATGCAATGATGAAGGAAGAGGGCGTTAAGATTGTATTTTCAGCTCTTCCTGCTGCAGTTGCTCAAGAAGCTGAACCTCAGTTAAGAGCTCAAGGCTTCTATGTTTTTTCAAATGCTGCTGCAATGCGCTATGATCAGAATGTTCCAATCTTGATTCCAGATGCAAATGTTGAGCAGTTGGATCTAATCAGAGAGCAGGGTTATCCTCAGTCTGGTTTCTGTGTAACAAATGCTAACTGTGTTACAACAGGTCTTGCAGTTGCTCTAGCTCCTCTTAGACAATTTGGAATAAAGACAATTACAATCAATTCTTATCAATCTGTATCAGGTGCTGGATATCCAGGACTATCATCCTTTGATATCACTGATAACTGTATTCCTTTTATCAAGGGAGAAGAGGAGAAGATTGAGAAAGAGATAAAGAAGATCCTATCAATCGATCCAGAGGTATTTGCATACACAGTTAGAGTTCCTGTTATGTTCGGACATCTAGAGACTGTATGGCTAGATCTAGAGCAAGATGTTAATGAGGAAGATATCATCAAGGCTTGGGCAGAGTTTAAGGAAGTTCAGGACTTGCCATCTACTCCAAAGCAGCCAATCGTATACTCAGCAGAGCCTACATTCCCTCAGCCAAAGTATGCATTCTGGGGACAGCCTAACGGTATGGTAGTCTATACTGGTAGACTCAAGAAGAAGAACGGAAAGATTGGTTTCTGTTTGCTTGTTAATAACATCGTTAAGGGTGCAGCTGGCGGTTCTATTCAGAATGCTGAGGCATTTGTATCCCGATATGGCGTAAAATAGTGTTAACGAACAAAAAATAACTTAAATGTATATTATATCTTCTTGAGATATAAAAAGATAGCTATAGTTATTTTTTGCTATTTTGATAAAAACGGCGATTTTTCTGTTTCGCACTCTAATTTTACGTGATATAGTTACCACAGAATAAAATTCGTTCCGTTATATATTGAGCTAGGCAAGGGGGTTGTGTCCTAGCTCTATTTTTTTGCCATGACAACTGTTTGGCAATTATCTACAAAGACATCATACAGGTCTCCATTCTGTTCAAGCTTGAAAGAATGGTGTTTGGTGCATCCTTTGCAATCAAGGCCAAGGCTATCATGACGGTAGCATGATCTAGATATAAACAGAGGTGGCAGAAAATCTTTGATGATTGTTGGCTCAAATGGCCAAGGTGATGAGAATGAATCCCTTTCTAGCCATAAATATCCACCAACTAAATTGATCTCTTCATCAAGAAGCAAGTTTGCAGCTTCTCTATTGGATAGATATAGGTAGATGTCTGCAAAATACTTGTATTCAGGATGCGCTATGGCAAATGCAATCTGTCCAATATTGTTTAATCCTATTCTTACATTCTCATGAGATTTAGCCACGTTATCCATCTTATCAAATAGCTTTTCTTCGTTGTATGTAACAGGAGGAAATGCCAAATAGAACTTGCCATCAATTTCTTTTCCTTCAAGATTCCATGGAGCACGAGTAGAGGAGATTTTCTCCCTTGAAGGAAGAATCTCTGCTTTGAGCTCTTTTGATATAGAAGGAGAATAGGTCTTGTTCTCTCTTTTGTTTGGCTTGATGCACTCATATGCACTTCTTCTGATGCGTTTGATCTCGCTTGCTCTGACAAATGGATGCCTGAAGCTTGATTTGTTGATAATCGCTAAGCTCTTGAGGGAAAATGTTGATGCTCCTGTTTGAGAAAAGATTCGTTCAAAAGCATCTTTGTAGTTCTCTTTCTCTCCTTCTGTGGCTTCTGTATCAAACTCTAGAGAATTCACAACAATCTTGTTATCGAATATCTCAACTTGAATGTCTATAGCTTGCTTTGATAGCGGAATATCCAAAGATGGCGTTTTTTCTTTCATTGCACTATTGGATATTCGTCTAACCTCATCTCCAACGCAAATACCCTTTGTGTCTTCCAAGGCTAGAGTTATAACATTGTGTTCTCTCTTTAGAATATGGGAAGAGAATCTAATAGGAGAGATGTTTCCATCTTCGTCTTTGTGGAGAATCAACAATCCATCATATGGATTAATGGAAATATCTTCTTCGACTTTGATTGTGTTCCATCCTTTTGATACAACCCTTCCAGCTTTCTCCCCATAATGCCCTGTATAAACACCTGTATTAAGACACTTGTGTCCTGGACCTGAGTAATCAAGATAGCCAGAGCCTGATATTCTCTGGAAAGATGATTGCACAAGACCTTTATATAGCTCAGGATGAGCATTGTCGATTATAGCTCTATAGTATGATGCAGTTGCTGCAACATACTCATTGCCTTTGAGTCTTCCCTCGATTTTCAATGAATCTATGCCAATAGCTTCGAGCTCTTTAACAAGTTCTCCTGCGCACATATCTTCAAGAGAGAAAGGATATAGTTTCTTCCTATTCGTAATATCATTGAACCAAGTTCTACAAACCTGAGCACACTCACCTTCATTTGCAGATCTCCCAGTTTTGATCTTTGATGCCATGCAAAGTCCAGAAAATCCATAGCAAAGGGCACCATGGATGAATACCTTCAATTCAACATCAGGGCATTCTTTTCTTATATGTTTGATCTCGTCAAGATTTAGCTCTCTAGATAGCACTACGCGCTCAAATCCAAGCTTTTGTAGTTCTTTAACGCCATGTACAGTATGAACAGCCAATTGTGTTGATGCATGCAGAGGAAGAGATGGGAAATCTCTTTTGATTAAGCGTGCAACTCCCAAGTCCTGGCAGATGATACCATCTGTTCCATACTCAGTTATTTTATCGAGTGTTTCATATACGCGAGCAAGCGTGGCATCATCAATTAGTGTGTTGATCGTTATATATGTCTTTTTGTTGTTTTTTAAACTGAACTCCCTGATCTTTGACAAATCTTCAAATGAGAAATTTCCTGCGCCTTTTCTTGCAGAGAAATCCTTAAGTCCAAAATAAACAGCATCAGCACCACTACGAAAAGCAACAAGTGCATT
This sequence comes from uncultured Spirochaetales bacterium, assembly GCA_934276485.1. GTDB lineage: Bacteria > Spirochaetota > Spirochaetia > Sphaerochaetales > Sphaerochaetaceae > Ornithospirochaeta. The sequence goes on from CAKQTE010000022.1 coordinate 5,530, forward strand.
CTCAAGTGTGCCAGCAGGAAGAGCTAATTCAATCATAGAGCTAGCTTATCATAAAAGCGATTATCTCTACGAGATGTACATGTGAATTAAGAGAATGGAAAGAGCAGGGGCTTTTTGTAGCAATTCTAATGATTTGTATCTATTCAGATAATGACTTTTCTATGATATTTTCTTCAGTTTTTCCAATACTAACTTTGTTTAGTATATAGAGTTGATGTGTTTTTGTTATATTATCGATATTTTTGTAGCGACTTTGCCTAACTGTCTTGATGAAACTCTGATTTGTATTTATTCTTTGAGTATTGGAATAGTACCGGATATTTCCGGATACGATAAGGAGAATCTAATGACACTTAATGATCTCAAACACAAGAAGCTGGTTGAATGGGTTAATGAGATTGCAACCCTAACAACTCCAGATCAGATTGTAATTTGTGACGGTTCACACGAGCAGTATGAAGAACTAATCGATCTTCAGGTTAAGCAGGGTCTTTGCGTAAGACTTAACGAAGAGAAGAAGCCAAATTGCGTACTCTTTGATTCAGATCCATCAGACGTAGCACGTGTTGAAAAGAGAACTTTCATTGCTGCTCCAACTAAGGAAGAAGCAGGTCCTACAAATAACTGGATTGATCCAGTAGAGCTCAAGAAGACAATGACAGAGCTTTACAGAGGATGCATGAAGGGCAGAACACTTTATGTTATTCCATTCTCAATGGGTCCACTTGGTTCCCCAATTTCAAAGATTGGTGTTGAACTCACAGACTCAGCTTACGTTGTAAACAACATGATGATCATGACAAGAGTTGGCAAGAAGGTTCTTGATCTACTCGGAACAGATGGTTACTTCGTACCATGTTTGCACTCAGTAGGTAAGCCACTCCAGCCAGGCGAAACAGATGGCGGAAAGTGGCCATGCGCTCCTCTTGAGGACAAGTACATTTCACAGTTCCCTGCAACAAGAGAAATCTGGTCATATGGTTCAGGTTACGGTGGAAACGCTCTTCTTGGAAAGAAGTGTCTTGCATTGAGAATTGCATCAGTTCTTGCTCGTGATGAAGGCTGGCTCGCAGAGCACATGCTCATCTTGAAGGTTACAAGCCCAGAAGGAAAGAGCAAGTATGTTACAGCAGCATTCCCATCAGCTTGTGGAAAGACAAACCTCGCTATGCTTATCCCAACAATCCCAGGTTGGAAAGTACAGACAATCGGTGATGATATTGCATGGATGAAGCCAGGTGCTGATGGCAGACTATATGCTATCAACCCAGAAGCAGGATTCTTCGGCGTAGCTCCAGGAACATCAGCTAAGTCAAACTACAACGCTCTTATGGCAGCTAGCAAGAACACAATCTTCACAAACGTTGCTCTTACAGAAGACGGAGACGTTTGGTGGGAAGGAATTGGACACGATGCTCCAGGCGAGCTAGTTGACTGGAACGGCAACAAGTGGATCCAGGATAAGAACAACAAGGAACAAAAGCCTGCTGCTCATCCAAACTCAAGATTCACAGCTCCAGCAAGCCAGTGCCCATGCATTGCACCAGAGTGGGAAGATCCACAGGGCGTACCTGTATCAGCAATCCTATTTGGTGGAAGAAGACCTTCAACAATTCCTCTAGTACACATGGCTAGAAACTGGAACCACGGTGTATTCCTAGGATCAATCGTTGGTTCAGAAGTTACAGCTGCTACATTGGACGTTAAGGCTGGAACAATCAGAAGAGACCCATTTGCTATGCTTCCATTCTGTGGATACAACATGGGTGACTACTTCAAGCACTGGATTGAGGTTGGTGCTGCAGCTCCATCTCAGGATGTTCTACCAAAGATCTTCTACGTTAACTGGTTCAGAAAGACAGCTGACGGCAAGTGGTTGTGGCCAGGTTATGGTGATAACTCAAGAGTTCTTAAGTGGGTATTCGAGTGCTGTGATGGAACAGCTAAGACTGTTGATACTCCAATTGGTATCATGCCAACTATCGATGCTATCGACAGACCAGAGGGTGTTACAGACGAGGATATGAAGGAACTTCTTGCTGTTGACAAGGCTGGTTGGCTCAAGGAAGTTAAGGACATCAGAGAGAACCACTATCCTAAGTTCGGCGATCACCTTCCAAAGGAACTTGCTGAAATGCTCGATACTCTCGAGAATGCACTTAATGCATAATGTAGCTTAATGCTAACAATGAATGCTTCTGGCAATAAAACGCTGGAAGCATTTTTATTGCACCAACATGCCTTGTTTTTTGTCACTCGTTAAGACACAATTAAATCAATGCTTCTAGAACAAACGAAGCAATTGTTCAATGAACCAAAGCCGTGGAGTGCTTATGATAACCAATGAAAGACTGTTTGAAGTAGCTGTCAATTACTACGAGAAAGGAAAGACCAAGAGTGAGATTGCCAAGACATTAGGTGTTTCACATGTTCAAATAGGAAAATATCTGAATCTTGCAAAAGAGCGAGGTCTGGTTGAGATTGTGCTCAATCCTCCTGCAGTACAGCCAGAAGAGCAAGAGAAACTAAGTAAGCTATTTCATAATCTCTATGGACTAGAGGAGCTTATTCTTGTTCCAGGGGCAACAAACGAGCAGACATCCCACGATTTCATTGCAGATTCCCTTGTTCGATATCTGTTGGAAACATTTCCAAATACAAATATTCGTTTTGCAATAGGAATGGGACGATTTGTGCTTGAAGTAGGAAAGACAAAGCTGAAAGTTGTCGAAAAGAGGACCAAATGGAAGGTTGTTCCAACTCTAAACTACGATATTGAGGAATCGAATTCCAGCTATTATGATCCGCAGGAGATTTGTGATATCTACGCCCGCAATTGGGGTGTTACCATGGATAGGCAATATAAGGAATTGATCTCTGGATACCAGAAGAACAAGGATATCGAAACAATAAGAGCCAACTACTATAAGGATCTGGATTTCGTTATCGGTGGAGTTGGTGTGACATTCCCAAGAAACCCTAAGATTAAAACTGCATTCTTCAGTGAAGAAGAACTTAGTCATATCAATGAAGAGATATCTGGTGACTATCTGAACTATTACTTTGATGAGTCTGGTGCTATTATCAAGCCAATGACGCTTGGTCCTTGTTCGATGACTCTCGATGATATCAAGAATGCAAAGAAAAGGATAGCTATCGCAAGTGGATACTCAAAAGTTGGAAGTATCTCGGGACTTTTGAAGACAGGACTGGTGAATGTTCTTGCAACAGACCTGCCAACAGCTCGCTATATTCTATCTATCTAGAGACAAAAATAGACCACAGATTTCTTGTTTTCTGTGGTCCATCTATTATTCTGTATCTTATTGCAAAGATCCTGAGCTTAGCTTAGCGCCGCTATTTTTATCAAAGAGGATGATTCCATCTCCATTGAATGAGAACTTCAATTCCTTTAGATATGGATAGTCAACGCTTCCAAACACAACACTAGTCAGGAACTCATCTCCAACTTCAAGTTTAACTGTTGTTTCCATACCTGAAGGAAGAGTAGTGTAAACCTTACCTACGTGGTTTCCAGAGCCAAGTGTGATGAACTCTGGTCTGATACCTACAACAACATCCTTACACTCAGGAATTTGATCCTTTGAGCTATACAATAGCTTTGTTCCAAATAGTGATAGCTCACCTGTTTTGTCAGACTTTCTTTCGAAAGTAGAAGGTAGGAAGTTCATTGTTGGGTTTCCCACGAAGTCTGCAACAAATAGGTTAGCTGGCTGGTTGTAAACTGTTAGAGGTGGTTCGTATTGCTGCAACAAGCCCTTTTCCATCAAACAGATCTTTGTTGCAAGAGCCATTGCTTCCATCTGGTCATGGGTTACATAGACAAATGTTGAATCAGTATCAACATGAAGTCTCTTTAACTCAGAACGCATCTCAAGTCTAAGCTTTGCATCCAGGTTTGATAGTGGTTCGTCCATGAATAGAACCTTTGGACTTGGAGCTAGTGTACGAGCGATAGCAACACGCTGTTGCTGTCCACCAGATAGCTCTGCTGGATATCTTTCTCCGAATTGCTCAATCTTGAGCATTACAAGCATCTCTTGAACTCTTTGTTTGATTTTTGCTTTGTCCCACTTTAGATTCTCAAGACCAAATGCAATATTCTGATATACAGTCATATGAGGCCAGAGAGCGTAGTTCTGGAACAAGAATCCAATATCTCTCTTTGATGCAGGGATATCGATACCTTTTTCGCTATCGAAAACAACTCTGTCTCCAATAGTGATCTTTCCCTCTGTAGGAGTCTCAAGGCCAGCAATCATTCTAAGTGTTGTTGTCTTTCCACATCCAGAAGGACCTAGAAGTGTTATGAAATCTCTATCATCAATAACTAAATTCAAATCGTCTACAGCGACGAAACTATCAAATCTTTTTGTAACATGCTCTAAAACAATCTTTGGCATATCAACCTCCAATACCCTTGTCGATACTAGCACCTGTTAGCTTGTTGGTAATAAGCTGAACAAGTAGAACAATCATAATAATCAGGAAGTTTATTCCATTACTAATCTGTGTTAATCCATTTACTTCGAAATCCTGAAGTACTCTTGTGATGATTGAGCCAGGAGCTGCAATCAAAACAAATAGTGAAAGCTCTCTCATACATGAGATGAATGGAAGAAGATATCCTGAGATAAAGCTTGCTTTCTGGATAGGAATAAGGACCTTAAGCATTCTCTTCCACCATGGAACATTCATGATCATTGCTGCTTCTTCAATTTCCGCAGATAGCTGCATCATTGAGTTTGCACCACTCTTGGATGCGAAAGGCAAGAACTTAATGCCTCCCACAAGAATCAAGAGCCAGATGGATCCACGCAGGAATGAGAATGTCTTCATGTATGAAACAGATAGATATACAGCACCAAAGCTCATTGCAGGGATCAAATAAGGGAAGAATGCCATATTGGATACCCATCTAGCTAGGCGAGAGCTTCTCTTTCTTGCAACAGCGTAACCTATCATGATACCGGATGTTCCGGAGATGAATGCTACTGCCAATGACAGAACAACACTCATTCCCATAGCTTTCCAGATTGTTGGGTTGCATAGGATACCTTGTGAAGAACCATATACTCTTTCTTCAAGGGAATCCTTTGTTGTCCAATAATATAGAGAGATAGTAGAGTAGTCGCCAGGAACTTCCAATAGTGATTCAAGTGCAAACGAAACAAGAGGAACGATTGCAAGGAATATAGCAATTGCCATTACTATGACAGTAATTACGCCTCTTGCCTTTCCAAGCTTTACAAGAGATACCTGACCACTTTTACCACTTACTGTAGTAAAGGACTTTCTCTTTCCTGTGAACTTATTGTTGATTGTAAGAATAACAATAGAGAACAAAAGAAGAATGATAGCAACAACGAATCCCTGACCTTGCATTGAAGATGTGTTAAACAGTGATCTCATTGTTGTTGATACCGTTGCAAATGATCCATTCTTGTTCAAGAATGATGGTACTGTGTAGCTTGAAAGACTGCTTGAGAATACTAGAAGTACTGTTGAGATCAATGCAGGCATGACAATTGGAAGTGTGACCTTCCTAAGTATCTTGAATCTACTTGCTTTCAATACTGTAGCAGCTTCTTCAAGGTTAGCATCCATGTTTCTCAAAATGCCGCCGATGAGAAGGTATGCAAATGGTGCATAGTGAATACCCAAACACATAGCACAAGGGAAGAATCCATAGAGTGCCCATTCTGGAACACATAGTCCAGTAAGGCTTTCCAACATACCTGCTTGGTTGTAGCATGCAACTACCTTACTGTTCTTGAAGAAGTTCTCCCAGAACATTGCGATAGACCAGCTTGGCATAATATATGGGAAAACGAAGATAGTTGAAAGGAATTTCTTTCCTTTCATATCTGATCTTGTAATAAGCCAAGCAACTGCACCACCCATCAAAACAGCTATCAAACAGCTAAGAAGAGCCATTGTGATAGAGTTTAAAAGAGGGCGCCAGAATGTAATACGTGAATAGTTATAGAGCTTTTCTGCAAGAATAGTCTTCCAATGATAAAGAGTGAATGTACCAACCTTAGCACCAACGTCTCTTGCTTCTCCTGGATGGACAAGGAAAGAATCCCTTAGAAGTGAAACAAGTGGAAGACATACAGTAAAAGCTAGAATAACGAAAAAGATTAGCGTAATAACGTTAGCAGGCTTTGTAAAATAGCTTTTTACGTTATTCAATCGTCTATTTCTGCTGAAATTTGTATCTGAACCCATTCGAGTCTCCGTTTGTATAACAAAAAAGTCATGATAAATATCGGAAATAAGTAGCAATATTTATCGTGACTCTGGTTTATAGAGGGAGGAGAACCTCCCTCGGATTAGATTAAAACTGTCAAATTGTTACGATGCTCTTGATGTATGTGCTTGCATCTTTGTAGACAGAATCGATGTAGTCGATGTCCTCGATGATAGAATTGGACTTCCACTCCTTAAGAGTATGGTCGCCTTCGCATACAGGAACTGCTGGGTTGATTGAGTAGTAGCCTTCTGAGCTCCAGCCAGATGTGAAGCCTTCTGGTGTGAAGAAATACTCTAGGAACAAGCAAGCTGTGTAAGGAAGTCTTGTTGTCTTAGGAATCATGATCCACATCTTGTAGAAGTATGCATCGAAGCCCTCAAGAGTTGTGTTCCAGCCAGAAATAGCAAGATCTTTATGATAATCGTTAGTTGTAGGGTAGTCCTTAACCTTGTTAAGAGGACCATAAACAACCTGTCCTGTTGTCATTGAAACCATGTTCTTGACTGCTGTTGTGTCTGAGCTGTGCCATGTTGTAACGTTCTTTACGAACTCTGTGATGAACTTAAATCCAATGTTCTTGTATCCATCGTTACCAGCATACTCTGTTCCGAAGTAGCTCTTATATGCCTTAGCAAGTCTGTCGCATGCCTCTGGGCTTGTGAGCATGATCAAGAATGACATGTTGACTTTTTCGTTTGTTGGGTTCTGGAAAGAAAGCTGATTAACGCCCTTTAGGGATTTTCCATCTGCACCAGTTAGCTGCCATACGTTCTGTAGATAGCTCTTGTCATAGTCGCCAGAGATGTTCCAGAAGATGTTCTTGTTAACATATAGAGCTGTTAGAGGATTTTCATCTGATGGATCGATATCGAATGATGATGGAACATAGTTATAAACATAACCTGTGTCGATGAGCTCTGACTTCAATGAAGATCCGTCCTGAACCATTGCAATATCTGCAACATACTGATTCTGTCCAAGAGCTGTTGTCAATTCTGTATATAGAGCATTATCCTTGCTTGATGAAAACTTCTCATACTGGAACCATGGATAAGCTTCCTGGAATGAAGCGAGAACCTTCTTCAATCCTGATGTAACTCCGCGAGCTGCGAATGTTACGTTAGCAGCCTTGAATTCTTCTTCAGCTGCAGCTGCTAATTCTTCAAGGGTCATTGTCTGAGCCTTTTCGATAGCTGCTAGAACTGGATCTGTTGCTTCTTGTTTCTCAGCCCCTCCCTGGGCAAAGACAACTGAAACAGAAAGTAGAACGATAAGCAATGATACTATTACTTTTTTCATATACTAACTCTCCTTTTGAAAATTGATTACAAATGTAACTAAGTTAGTATATTCTCCTTTCTCCATAATTCAATAAAAATTTTTCTGCATCCGGTTTCAATTTTTTGATTGTGAGTGTTTATCAATGACATTGGCTCTGTTTTGAGTCCTGAATATCCTTATAATAAGGAAAAACCAATTCATTTTAAATTTAAGTTGACAGCAGACTTTTTCTGTGAGATTTTTAAAAAAGAGTTTCATTTGAAACTAAAAAAAGGAAAAAGGATGGTTTTTATGAAAAAAAGGATTCTGTCACTCGTTCTTATTATCCTAACTGCATCTCTAGTATTCGCACAGGGTGCACAGGAAGCTAAGGCAAACGAAAAATCAACAGTACGTGTAATGGTTTGGTCAAGTACTCTCGACACCAAGCTTGTTCCAAATGATATTGAAGCTAAATTTGAAGCTGCTTATCCTCAATATGACCTAGTATTTGAGTCTGTAGAGTATGATTCTCTCGATTCCCAGACTCTTCTTTCTCATAGCACAGGAAATGATTACGATGTTATTATGGTTAACCATTCATCACTGCCAACATTCGTTTCTGGTGGTGTAGTTGCTCCAATTGATGACGTCGTAGCTAACCTCGACATGGAGTACTATTCAAGGAAGGCTGTTGACGCAAGTAAGTTCAATGGTCACTGGTATGGCATTCCATTTGATCCAGACTGCAGAATTCTTGCTTACAATCAGAAGATCATCTCAGAGCTCGGATTTGATGCTCCAAAGACAACAGATGACGTACTTGCAATTGCAAAGGCTGGATTCGAGAAGGGATACTATGCAATGGCTGGTGGTCTAAATAGAAACACATTCTGTATTTATGACCTTGGTGGATTCATGCTTTGCTGGGGAATCAACGTATATACACAGGATGCAAACGGCAAGTATATCTGTCAGCTAAATACTCCAGAAGCTGTAGACTACATGAAGTGGGCTCAGGAAATGTACAAGTATATGCCACATGATGGTAACCTAGACAACTCAACAGCTCGTTCATGGTTCGCACAGGGCCAGGTTTTGATGCTATGGTGGACACCAAGCCAGATCGCATCTGTACTTCCAAAGTTTGCTAACCGCGAGGATTGTGCATTTGCAGAGATGCCACTAGGTCCTTCAGGTGTTAACGGAAGTGCTATGGGTGGCTATATGTGGTCAATGGGATCAGGAGCTGAGAACCCAGAAGGCGCAAAGGCATTTATCCAGTGGGCATTGCAGCCAGAGATGCAGGGACAGATCTGTCGTGGTCTTCCAGCTGATAGCAGAGCATATGACTATGCACCATACAACATTCCTGAATACAACATGTTCAGAGAGCAGATTTCAAAGGCAGAGTATCCAGTACCTCTTACAAGCGTACTCTTGCAGGTATTCGATACTTGGAACAGAACATATGCTAAGTGTTTGATGGGCGAAATCACACCAGAAAAGGCTTGTGAGATCGGATACAAGGAAGTTCAGGCTATTCTTGATACTATCAACAAATAATTAATTTGATTCTTAGGTGTGTCCCTCTGTCCTTAAAGAGCTATTCTTGGGGGGACACACTATTTAGAGGTTAAAAATGAAAAAACCACTCGGAGAGAGAATATTACCATATTTGTTTATAGCACCAGCTTTTATAATGATTGCTGTATTTTTGCTATATCCAATGATTCACAACTTGATTTTAAGCTTCTTTAATTATTCTTTAGCCTCTATCAACAGACCTTTCGTTGGTTTTGATAACTATTTAAAAATGTTTAAAGAAACAAGAATGTGGCAGGCTGTTGGCCGAACTGCCATATGGACAGCAACTAACCTTGTTATTGCGATCCTTATTGGTGTTGGAGCTGCATTTTTGCTATTTACACGCTTCAAAGGCAGTAGTGTCTTGAAGTCTGTAATCCTGATTCCATGGATTCTTCCTAGTGTTATCACAGGATATATATTTGCATTGATGATGAACGAAAAAGCAGGAATCATAACATGGCTTCTAAGATCCTCTGGCCTCGTAAGCCCAAGTTTCTCGTTCTTCAATAATGGTCCGCTATCAATGTTGGCAGCCATTCTTGCAAACGTTTGGAGAGCTTTTCCTTTCTTTACGCTTATGATCTATGCAAAGCTATGTACAATCCCGACAGATCAAGTTGAGGCTGCGAAGCTTGAAGGGCCTAGCGGTTTCCAGCTTTTCATATATGTTTATCTACCATTTATCAGAGACGTATTGGCATCTTGTGTATTCTTGTGCTTCATTTGGACTTTCAATGCATATGACATCATGAAGGTAATGACAAATGGAGGACCTGCAGATATGACAACAACAATGTCTATCTTGATTCAGAGAGAGGCATTCTCGTACTTCTCACTTTCAAATGCATCCACCATGAGTGTTATCGCATTTGTAATCATGCTAACTATCATCATTATTGCTAAATCCATTGCAAGGATTGTGAGGAGGAACAATGACTAACAAAGTTACGAATAAGCGTTCTTTGGGATCATCCCTAGTAATATATTTGTTTGCTATACTTTTATTTATAATAATCCTATTTCCTTTCTATTGGATTATTTGTACCTCCTTTAAAGAAACACTGGACATCTACGTTGTTCCACCAGAGATGTTCCCAAAGAGCTTTAATTTTTCTAACTATCTGGCTGCGTTCAATCAATACAAGGTTCTGTCTTTCTTGATGAACAGTATTAAGGTAACACTCTTTACTGTGTTGTTTACAACTCTCATCGGAAGCCTGGCAGCATTTAGTTTGACGAGATTGAACTTCAAGGGGTCTAAAGCACTTCGTAGCTTCTTGGGAGTAACTCAGATGTTTCCTGTTGTAGTATTGCTTGTTCCTTTGTTTATTTTCTGTACAAAGGTTGGTATGTACAATAAGCTTTCATCTTTGATCCTTCCATATATTGCATTGCAACTTCCAGTATCGATTATCCTACAGTCAGGATATTACAAGGATGTTCCAATATCACTAGAAGAAGCTGCAAAGCTTGATGGTTGTTCTACAATCCAGATCTTTATTCGCATATTCCTTCCACTAGTTACACCTGGAGTTGTAGCTACTGCAGTATATACATTCATTCAGGTTTGGCAGGAATTCTTGATTGCATCTTCATTGATTACAAAGAAGGCTTCTTACACCTTGACTGTTGGTCTTACGACATTCAAAGGCGATGAGATGACAGATTGGGGTTCTTTGATGGCAACTAGCGTTATTATCGCTATCCCAGCACTTATCCTCTTCAACCTCTCTCAAGAGTTCTTCATCAATAAGGTTGCTGGAAGCGTAAAAGAATAACAATGGTTGTAACAGTAACACTCAATCCATGTATTGATAGAACCATAAAGATCAAATCATTTCTTTATGGTTCCATGAATCGAATGACAGATAGTAAGAGAGATGTCTCTGGCAAAGGAATAAATGTGTCTCTTGCCTTGAACAATCTTGGCGTTGAGAATAAAGCGCTAGGCTTTATTTTCAAGGATAATAAGGATTTCTTTCTCTCAGAGCTTAAAAAACTAGGTCTTGATTTTATAGGAGTTGAGGTTCCAGGAGAGCTGAGGGAAAACATAAAGATTTGGAATGAGGAGGATTCTTCAACTACTGAAATCAATCAAAAGGGCGCAAAAGTCGATGAGTGTGCTTGGCTTGAGTTCAAAGAGCTATATAGTCGCGAGATAGCTTCTGCATCAGTAGTAGTGCTATCTGGAAGCATCCCTCAAGGGTTACTGGCAGACTCTTATCGAGAGCTGGTTGAGATAGCTAACAAAATGTCAATTAAAGTCATTCTGGATGCAGAAGGAGAGCTTCTTAGAAATGGAATTGAAGCATGTCCTTTCTTGATAAAACCAAACCAATATGAGTTTGAAAAGACATTTGGTTCTATCGAATCCATTGCAGATATTGTATCTGATTTGATTGAAAGAGGGTGTGTTGAGGATGTTGTAGTATCACAAGGAAAAGATGGTGCGTCGATCTATAGCAAGGAAGGGGCGTATTATGCACCTCCTGTAGACGTGACTGCAAAAAGTGCTCAGGGCGCTGGAGATAATATGGTTGCTGGAATCATAAAAGCATATCTGGAAGGAAAGGGTCCTTCTGAGATGCTTAAATATGGTACAGCTGCTGCAACTGGTTCGTTGGAAGTAGAAGGGACTGGAGCAACTACATATGCTCTGTTCTCCTCTTATTTGGATAAAACTAAGGTTTTGGAGATCTAATATGGCTATTTTGATTATTTTTGCAGGTAAAGCAGGAACAGGCAAAACAACCTTATCTAGGATAATTGCAAAGGAAGAGAAGATTGCTTATCTGGATTACGATACTCTAAACCAGAGCTTCCTCACTTCAATTGAAGAAAAGAATGGATTGCAGAATAAGGACAGATATGGATTTTATAGGGAATGGAGAGAGCCCTGTTATTCAACTCTCTTCAATGAGATAGTTGAGAATCTTAACTTAGGTATTTCCTTGATAGTTTCAGCTCCTCTTACCCAGGAGCTTCAAGATAGTTCTTTTCCAGAGAAACTTAGACAAGAGATCAAGGAAGAGTTCTCTCTTCTTCTTTGTTATATGGCTCCCGGAATGGATATCCATAAGAAGATGGTAAAAGAGAGAAATAGCATCAGAGATGAAGATTTTTTGAGCAATGAGGAGAGATTCGATCAAACGCTCTCTCCTGAAATGCCTAAGTGGGATGAGAGTGAAACAATCATCCTCTCATCTGGTGATATCGAAAAGAATAAAGAAATTGTTTTAGAAAGAGTAAAAGCTCTTAGGAGGACTGTATGAGTTTAGTAACAATGAAGTATGAGATGATGAAGGCCATGAAGGGCGGTTATGCTGTTCCTGCATTCAACTTCTTCTCATTTGACAACCTTGTAGGAATTGCAAAGGCTGCAGCTGAAAAGAAAAGCCCTGTAATTGCTATGGCAACAACAAGCGGAATCAAGGTTATGGGAGAGAAGGCTGTTGTAAAGATGGCTGAAGGCGTTGCCGCTGACTATGGCATTGATATGATCCTGCACTTGGACCATTGCACAGATATCGAACTATTAAAGAGATGTGTAGACAATGGATTTACTTCTGTTATGATTGACTCTTCCAAGAAGGAATTTGAAGAGAATATGGAAGACACCAGAAAGGTTGTTGAGTACGCAGCTAGATATGGTGTAAGCGTTGAAGCAGAGCTTGGTCACGTTGGTGGCAAGGAAGATGATATCGTTGTTGATGATATGGCAGTGATGTTCACTCAGCCAGACAAGGCTTTGGAATTTGTTAATGCAACAGGTATCGATGCTCTTGCTGTTGCTGTAGGTACTGTTCATGGATTCTACAAAGCAGAGCCAAAACTAGACTTCGATCGTATCGCTCAGATTCATGCACTTCTTCCTTCAACACCTCTTGTTCTTCATGGTGGTACAGGTGTTCCTTATGATGATTTCAGAAGAGGAATTCAGCTTGGAATAAGAAAGATCAATGTTGGCACAGAGCTTAAGGTTCATGGTGTATTTGACACATCTGTCGCAGGCTACAATGATCCAGCTTCAAAGAGCGACCCTAGAGCTGTTAGTAAGCTTGTAATAAACAAGGTTTCATCAATTTGTAGTGAAATCATCGATGTAATGGGTAGTGAAAACAAAGCATAAGAGAGGCGATATATATGAACTCCATCTTGACCATAGGCCTTAGTCCAACATTCCAGAAACAGATAGTTTTCTCCTCATTTAATGAAAATGAGGTAAATAGAAGTAATCTTCATAAAGAGGTTTGCTCTGGAAAAGCTATCAATGTTTCGCGAGTACTATTGCATCTGGGTGTTCCAAGTACGAATATAACACAGCTTGGCGGGCCTAGGGTTGAGGAGTTTCTGTCTCTTTGTAAAAAAGAATCAATCAATGTTAAACATATCCTGGTTGATAAAGCCATAAGAACATGTATAACTATCCTCAATGAAGAGAAACACACATCAACAGAGCTTGTCGAAGAAGCTCAAGAGGTGGATGAACACGCTTCCGAGCGCCTGTTTAAGCTCTTTCTTGAGGAGATTGATAATCATCAAGCTGTCGTGATCTCAGGTACAAAGGCAAAGGGTTTCTCTAAAGATCTGTTTCCTTCTATTGTCGCAGAGTGTAACAAGAGAGGGATTATGACAGTTTTGGATATCAAGGGAGAGGACTTGAAAGCAACTCTTCCTTCTCATCCAACTATAATCAAGCCAAATCTTTCTGAATTCTGTTTTACTTTTGGCTTAGGGAAGAATATCCTTGAAGCAGATACTAATGAAGAGATGAAGGCTAAAGTCGAGGAAATTACAAGAGATATTTACAACAAGTATGGCACTAAGAGTGTAATTACAAGAGGTAAATATGATACTTGGCTCTTTGATGGAGAAGAATTCAGAACTGTCAAAAACAAACCAATCAAGGTTGTAAATACCATTGGCTGTGGGGATACCCTTACTGCGGCATTGACTTATTCTCTAGTGAAGGGAGAGGTCCTTGAGAATGCTGTCGCATTTGGCATGGAGTGCGCTCAAAAGAAAGCTACACATCTCTTTTCGTTATAGAAGAGGCTGAAAGATGGAGTACTATGTTGGTTATGATATTGGAACAACGAATTTGAAATGCTTATTGCTTTCAAGTGATGGAATAATTGAAAAGGTCATAAAGGAAAGTACTCCTAAAATAAAATATAAGTCATATCTGTTTTTTGATTTAAAGAGGATTGAGACTTTTGTAGATCAAACTCTAGACGAGCTTTGTGCTAGTTATCCTGTAAAAAGTGTAGGTTTTTCTACAATCGGAGAATCTATTATTCCGATTAAGGATGGAAAAGCTATTTGTAATCCACCATTATGGGATGAAAAGGACATTACAAGCACGAAAGAAGAACGGGAGAAGATTGAAGCTTTTGCAACAAGTGAAATAATAGGGACGCTTACTAAGCCATTGTTTTCCATTCATAAAATACTTTGGATGAAGAGAGAACTAGAAGGAGTAAGAAATGCAGACTTATTTCTTCCTCTTTCATCTTATTTTGTTTATAGAAAAACAGGTGTTGCTGCTTGGGATTATTCTCAAGCTTCCCGTTCTGGTGTCTTTGATATTAGAAGGAAAGAGTGGATAGGGGAGCTTTTGAATTACTTTTCGATTCCCCTTCCAGAAAGAATTCTTCCAATGGGATCTTTTGTTGGAAATAATAATGGTATTTCATATGGTTTAGGCGGACATGATCACATTGTAGGCTTTTATGGTATAGAGAAGACATTCGGGGACACCGATAAAGTCTTATATTACTCATCAATGGGCACATCGGAGGTTATGGCAACGCTTGTGGATGAGAGCAAAACATCTTCTTTCATTCCTAGTGCAAAGGGGTATTTGCAACCAGCATTCTTTCCTGATATGTATACTGCAACTCGTTCTTTTAGATCATTTGGCTCTATGCTTGAAAGCATAAGAACACTTACATCTTTTAGCTCAACATATGAAGATGCAAATTTTGAAATAGAGAAACTTGCAAATTCTACGCCTCCCTGTTTGTTTACAAGCGTTGGCGATTTCATTCAAAAGGATTCAGACAGTACTTGGCTTAATATCTATAAGATTAAGCGAGGATGCAAGAAAGAAGAGCTAGTGGAAGGAGCTTATCTATATCTATCTGTAGTTTCTGAGATAATGAGAGAAAGCTTGGAAAAACAATACTCTTTGAATAATGACGGATTGTTTGTAGTTGGAGGTGGAATAACAAAGAATAAGACATTTCTTTCTTATCTTTCCTCTTCTATCAAAAATCCTGTATTGCTTCTTGATACTGAAGAGATCAGTGCATTAGGTGCTGCGCTAGTTGGACAGAATACAGTTTCTGATGAGCATGTACCGATTAAGTATTCTGAGATTGAAAAGAGTGCAAAGTTGAAATCCTTAGTACAAGAAACCAAAAAATGTTATGAGGCGCTGTTTTGAAGAGAATTTATCTAGTAAGACATGGAAAACAAGACACATTGTTATTCAATGCTGATGCAAGTTTATCTGGTATTGGAATAAAGCAAGCCGAGCTTTTGCAAGGAAGATTAAAGGATTGTTCCTTTGATAAAATCTACTCTAGCACTTTGAAAAGGGCGGTGGAGACCTCTGATATCCTTAATCGAAATTGGAATATGACAATTGAGAGAAGAGCAGAGCTTTGTGAGATAGATTATGGATTCTTCACAGGTATTCCTATTGCTTCTTCTGAGAAGGAGAACAAAGCGTTCTTTGAGCGATTATATAGCAGAAATGAAGATCTAGCTTTTCCTGAAGGCGAAAATGGGGAGATGGCTTATAAGAGAGCAAAAATTGTATTCGATGAGATAGAAAAAAGTCCATATGAAAACATTCTTATAGTTTGTCATGGTGGCTTGATTCGCTCTGTCATCTGTGGACTGTTAGATTTTCCATTCTCAGCACGTTTTGCATTCTCTAAATACCTAGAGAACACAAGTATAAGCAGTCTTTTGTATGATGAGGATTCAAGACTATATTATCTTGAGAGTTTAAATGATTATACGCACTTAAAGCCATTCAAGGAACTTCTTAGAAATCGATAACAAAAGGCTTTATATGTATTTGTTTTCAACCAACAAGAGCCCTCGATTGATATCTTGGGCTCTTGGTTTTACAACAATGCTAGCGTTTGCCTATAAGCATGCACTATTTGAGATCCAGAATCTCTTCTTTAGTAAGCATGGTCATTGCTGAGATTGTATCAATATCGAAGTTTGAGGCGAGCATACGCCTTGCAGTTGCGAGCTTTTCTTTCTGTAGTCCTTTCTTCTCT
>CAKQTE010000023.1 GCA_934276485.1 uncultured Spirochaetales bacterium
ATTTGCGATTACATGAATCTCTAATCCATTGATACTCTAAAACCTTTTTGGAGGGGGGCTCCGATTTTATCGGTCTTCCTCTCCATTTTTGTCGGTCACGCTATACTTTAAATTCGAAAGAAAACAATGAAACGTCAAAACAGTCCAGCAAACAGTGAAAGAGCTTTTCTTGCCCTATTTTAGCAGTTTTTGAGAAAAGTGAGAGTAAGGCACCAAATCTTATCATGCAATTTACCTCATACTATAGCAGTAAAAAATGAGGTTTGAGCATTGTCCGTATAATGTCCGTTTTTGTCCGCTATAAGTCCGGTTACTTAGCAAGGATTTATTTTTAATATTTTCATCAACAGGTAAAGAGAGATTTCTCATAAAAGAAGTATACACCTTCTTCTTTTATTACAGAAGAAATTTGTGCTGCCAAAGAAATTAAATTCGCCCAAGGCCAAGGCGTTCTCAAGGATTTTAATTTCTTCCTTTTTTCGTGATACCGCCATTTGAGAGGTTGGTTCTAACACAACAATTTGTTTGGTATGTCCAAGTCGCTCTTGGTCCAATGTCAAGCATTGTTGTGCCCATTTTTTTAGAGCCAACAACATGTCAGAAAATGGCAAGGCTGGTATTTTATATACCTATTTTTGTAATGATAAATCGTATCCCATCTTCGAAGGACAAGATGGAGTCACAAAAGAATTAATACTGATTTTGCAAGAAATGGATCACGAAGAGGAACTTCAAGAACGTTATTCAAGAGAAAATACAGATTTCAAAGTAGAGGCGTTGAAAGTAATGTGCACTACAGATGAACGTTCATCTGATCCAGTTGAATGCATTGCTGATTCTACTCATTCCCCAGAAATGGTCTTGTTCAAGGAAGGAAATAAGATGACAAGAAGAAAAAAGCTTGATGCTCTTATTCCATATCTCACATCAGATCAGGAAAAGCTTTATCGATATCTTTGCATGGGCTTAAAGGCAAAAGAGATAGCCGATATTTTCAATACCTCTGAAGACGCCATAAAGAAACGTAAAAGAAAACTCATCGCAAGATTTCAACGACTTTTGAAAGAAAAATTTTAAGGAAGGCTCCCTTTTGGCGGATATAAGCAAGGGCAAGAAGAAATCAGCAAGGTTTCGCTGCTCTCTGGCAATGAGCCAGTAAACGGAAGGAGCGACAAATGAAACACAAAGTAAAAATTAAAGTCGCAAAGAATGATATGGAGTCCGAGATGGTTTTGTCATCTATGACAAAGCGAATAACTTCTCGAATCGCAAAGTTCCTGTTTGGGGATTATTCTGAGGTATTAGTCCTCTCTCCAGGTAAGACAGTCAAAGCTGTGGAGATCCATGAAATTGAGGAGGTTAATCATGCAGGATAAGAATTTCTACATCTCAAAAGCTGAAGAGTATGAAAAGCTAGCTAAGGCTATGAGACATATGGCTGAACTTTCTGAGCAAGAAGACCTCTTTGAAGAAGAAGAGCTTGATGGTGGACTTGATGATAACGGACATCCTCTTGATATGGACAAGACTGAAAGAGCTGCTATTGAGGAAAAAGAAGCGAAAGAAGGTCTTGAAGCAGTAGTCCTTTCAAACACTGTTGAAGAAACAGTTACCTTGGATGATATCCGAAAAGTACTCGTTCAGAAGAAGCAGAAAGGATTGTCAGCTGAAATCAAAGAACTTCTCTCTTCTTTTGGCATATCCAGGGTCTCTGCACTTGAGGAGTCCAAATTCCATGAGTTTTATGTGAAAGCAAAGATGCTGGGAGATATGTGATGCCAGGAACACACTCGTTACTATCTCCATCCGCATCTGAGCGTTGGCTCAATTGTCCACCTTCTGCAAGGCTTACTGAAGGTATTGTAGAAGACCAAAGCAGCTATGCAGAGGAAGGAACAGAGGCGCATAGCCTTTGCGAGTATAAGGTCAATTCTCTTCTAGGCTTGGATGTGCAAGACCCAAGAAGAGATATGAAGTTCCTTAATGCTGAAATGGAAGATTCTTCGGACGAATATGCAGCATTCGTTGAGGAAGTTGCAAATTCAGGAAAGTTGCATTTCATCCAAACAGAGCTGTCCATCGATATTTCTCGATATGTTCCAGAGTGCAGAGGAACTGGTGACTGTATTGTTATTGTTGATGCAAAACTTCACATAATCGATTTCAAGTATGGAAAAGGCGTTGAAGTCAATGCAGAGCATAATACTCAGCTCATGCTATATGCTCTCGGTGCTTTAGAGCTTTTGGACGATATCTATGAAATCGAATCAGTCTCTTTGACAATCTTTCAACCAAGAATCGCCAATGTAACTTCATGGAGTATTGGAAAGGCAGAGCTTATTACTTGGGCAGAAAAAGAACTCAAGCCTAAGGCACTACTTGCTTTCAATGGAGAAGGAAATCAAGCATCAGGACCATGGTGCAGATTCTGTAAGCTAAGAGCTAACTGCAGGAAGAGAGCTGAGGATAATCTTGCTCTAGCTCGGTTTGAGTTCAAGAATCCTCCAACACTCCAAGATGATGAGTTAACAGAAGTATTGAACAAAGCTGATGAACTCTCCTCTTGGTGTGAAGACGTCAAGGAATATGCCCTCAACGTATTGATTAATGGTGGACATATTGAAGGCTTCAAGATTGTAGAGGGGCGCTCTATTCGGAAATACACAGATGAAGAGTCTGTTGCAAAGACTGTCAGGGATGCAGGATTTGACCCTTATGAGCATAGGGTTCTTGGTATTACAGCCATGACAGGATTATTGGGAAAGAAGAAATTCAATGAGCTATTGTCTTCTTTCATCATAAAACCACAGGGCAAGCCAACGCTTGCAAAGGAAAGCGATAAGCGCCCTGCAATAGGTACAAATGATTTCAATGACAAATAGGAGAAAAAAGATGTCAAAAATTGAAAATCCAACAAAGGTTATCACGGGACCAGATACACGCTGGTCATATGCAAATGTTTGGGAGCCAAAGGCTATCGGAGATGGCACAGTAGAGAAGTACTCTGTATCTCTCATCATTCCTAAGAGCGACGGAAAGACTATCGCAAAGATAAATGCCGCAATCAAGGCTGCATACAAGGAAGGCGAATCAAAGCTAAAGGGAAATGGCAAAAGCGTACCTGCACTTAGTGCAATCAAGACACCTCTTAGAGATGGTGATGTAGAAAGACCCGATGATCCTGCTTATGCAGATTCATATTTTGTGAATGCTAACAGCACTACTGCTCCAGGCATTGTTGATAAGGATTGCAACAGGGTTCTTGAACGTTCTACAGTTTATAGCGGTGTTTACGGAAGAGCGTCAATTAATTTCTATGCCTTCAACAGCAACGGAAATAAAGGAATTGCATGTGGCCTTCAGAATCTTCAGCTTTTACGCTCAGGCGAGCCTCTTGGAAGCAAGGCAAGTGCAGAAGACGACTTTGCAACGGATGATGATTTTGATGACTTTTTAGCATAAGGCCATATAAAACCTTATTGGGCCATAGGTGATGAGCTTATGGCCTTTTACTTATTTCGATAAAGAGGAATAAAAATGAATACACTTTCGATAGACATAGAGACATACTCGTCAGTTAGCCTGCAGAAGTCGGGTGTTTATAGATATACTGAATCAGAGGACTTTGAGATACTCCTCTTTTCATACAGCGTGGATAATGGCCCAGTAATCACAGTAGATTTAACAAAAGGCGAGATAATTCCTGATAAAATCATTGAGGCGATTAAAAGCGACGATATTATCAAGTGGGCTTTCAATGCAACATTTGAACGTATCTGCCTATCTCGATACCTAGGATTGGGTACAGGCATGTATTTATCGCCATCATCCTGGAGATGCTCTATGGTGTGGTCAGCTTATCTTTCTCTTCCTTTATCGCTTGAAGGAGCTGGTGCTGTATTGGGCTTAGAAAAGCAAAAGCTGAAAGAAGGCAAGAATCTTATAAGATATTTCTGCACTCCATGCATCCCAACAAGATCCAATGGTGGTAGAACCAGAAATCTCCCAATTCACGATGAAGCAAAGTGGGAGCTATTCAAAACCTACAACAAGAGGGATGTTGAAGTGGAACTTGGTATAAAACAGAGGCTTTCAAAGTATCCAGTACCTGATGAAGTATGGAACGAATACGTAATCGACCAGGAGATAAATGATAGAGGTGTACTTCTCGATATGGATCTGGTTAGAAGTGCCATCAGGATCAATGAGGTCTCTTCTGAGCATATATTGAATAAGATGATAGAATTGACCGAGCTGGATAATCCAAATTCTGTAATTCAGCTAAAATCATGGCTCAATGAAAATGATGTCGTTATTGATAGTCTGGGTAAAAAGGATGTCAAAGAACTTATTTCTACTTCATTGCAAGATGATGTAAGAGATGTATTAAAATTGAGGCTTCAGCTATCAAAATCGTCAATCAAGAAATATCAAGCTATGGTTAACACCGTGTGCAATGATGGACGAACTAGAGGTATGTTCCAGTTCTATGGCGCAAATAGAACAGGGAGGTGGAGTGGCAGGCTTATTCAATTGCAAAACCTTCCTCGAAATCAAATAGATGATTTAATTACTGCAAGAGAAGCTGTAAAGACTGGTGACTATGAGTTTCTTTCTTCTCTTTATGATGATGTTCCTTCCTTATTGTCGCAGCTATTAAGAACAGCCTTTATTGCAAAAGATGGAACAAGATTTATTGTATCTGACTACTCTGCAGTAGAAGCTAGAGTAATTGCTTGGTATGCAAAAGAAGAATGGAGACAAAAGGTATTTTACGATGGTGGAGATATCTATTCTGAATCAGCATCAAAGATGTTTGGTGTCCCTGTTGGAAAGCATGGTCCAAATGCTGAGTTAAGACAGAAAGGAAAGATAGCAGAGCTTGCTCTTGGGTATGGTGGTTCAGTTGGAGCATTGAAAGCCATGGGAGCATTGGAGATGGGATTAAAGGAAGAGGAGCTTCAACCTCTAGTCAATTCCTGGAGACTATCAAATCCTAGGGTAGTTAAGTTTTGGTGGGCAGTCGATTCTGCAGCAAAGGACGCAATCAAGAATAAAACAACAGCATCTTGCTACGGCTTGGTGTTTTCCTATCAAAGTGGATTTTTATGCATAACTCTCCCATCTAAAAGAAAACTCTATTATGTAAAGCCCAAAATAGCAATGAACCAATATGGCTCTGAAAGCATAACGTATGAGGGCATTGGAGCTACAAAGAAATGGGAAAGAATCGAAACCTATGGACCTAAACTGGTTGAAAACATTGTGCAGGCAACCAGCAGAGACCTTCTTGCGTTCTCAATGCAGAATTTGAAGAGTCTAGGAATAGTAATGCATATCCATGATGAACTTGTAATAGAGGTTACAAAAAACATTGCTCTTACTGAAGTAGTAAAAGTGATGTCTAAATCCCCTGTATGGGCTAAAGGGTTGGAACTCAATGCAGATGGGTATGAGACAGATTTCTATATGAAAGACTGAACTAAAAAAGCGGATTCGACTTCCTTGTGGATGCCGGACCTTGCAGTTAGTCATTGTTTTCTTCTTTCAACTTGTATTTTTCAATAGCTTTCAAATACTGCTGTTTTTTACTTCTATTTCTATCCAATTTGAAATCTTCCTGGATTATATAAGCTTCATTATAGAAATAGGCCTTGTCTTCATCAATTAGACAATAAAGGCATTTTCCTCCTTTTCCTGTAGAATATGTTTTTCCATCAATCTCAATAAAATTTGATACTGCTGGCGATTCAAATCTGAATGTCTGCTTCTGTTCAAAATATCCCATTGCCTAATTCCCCTGTAAGATACTAAATGATGATACTGTACAACAATCTTACAATTATTCGTATATTGATAATTCTACGAAATCAAAAGTTGGATTTACAAGTAACCATATCGTCTTGTACTATATAAAGTACTTGGTGGTGATATATGAAATTGATAAATCAGCCTTTTGATAATAGGAATGTTGGAGACACACTAATCGAATTATTGGAAATAGCAGACTTTCACTCGTTCGATTTTGTTGTTGCATTTGCAAAAAACAGCGGAGTTCTGCAACTTAAAAATGCTTTTGATAAGTTCAGAAAAAATAAAGGGGTGATTAATGCATATGTTGGAATTGATTTAAATGGAACATCATATGAAGCGCTAACGAACCTTTTTAATTCAACAGATACTCTGCATATTGTACATTTCGAAAATCGACAGACTTTTCATCCGAAGTTGTATCGTCTAAAGGGGAAAAATCGAGTTGCTTTTATCATTGGCTCTAGTAACATTACTGGTGGAGGGCTTTGGACAAACATTGAAAGCTCTATATTGATTGACAGTAACGAGAGAAACCTAGATGTAGTCAATCTTGATAAGTCATTTACTGATTATATAAAACGACTTGATACACTTGGGTCGTCTTGCCTTTCAATTAAGACACAAGAACAGATAGATGATTTGCTCGATAAGGGCTATGTTCCTAGAGAACTTGATGTTGTGTTGAAGCCAAGAGACAATGATATCTCAAGGCATAAACTTTTTGGGAAGGGCGTTAATGCAATAAAGTCTTGCGGAAGTCAAAGAATAGAGCGAATACACACAACTGAAACAAATCGTCTTGATGTGGCCAGCATCACAAACAATCTGGAGACCTTTTGGATTGAGTCTCGTGCAATGACAGGTGGATCGAGGAATATTCTAGATCTTTCAAAAAAATCTCTGTTGGAATATGGCGATCCATCAGGAACTGTATTTGACATGGACGATGATAAATTCATTCGAGGGGCCGTTGAATTCTTTGGGCTTGACCCAATGGATGAATCTCAAAGAAAAGACATAACACTGAATTTCCAAGGACTGGATTATAAGGGGAACACAATACTGTATCCAGAGGGGGATAAAGCTAATGGTACATGGCGGATTCAAATAAAGGGTATAGATGCAAATGGCAGAGAGATAACATCTGCATTCAGAGATTTAGCTCCTGGTTCAACACCATTCTTAGTCAACAAGATATTGGCTTTTAGCAGAATCGATGACAGCTACTATTATCTCTCTGTTTATGAACCTTTTAGACTTGATGACTTTATGAAGGCTTCCAGTATTTTGGCTCACAATGGACAGACTAGTACAGCAAAACTGATGGGGCTGTTTAAAAACGGCTGAGCCATTCTTCGTGCTTGTTTCTTCTGGATCCAGTAATGCCTCCGTTTGCGCCTTTTAACTGAAGCTTGATAGCATCATAGCCTAAAGTCACGTTCTCTGATACGTATAGTGGATTTTGAAATGAAGTTTTATATCGTTGAATGAATTCATTGATATCGAACATGAAGGAATATCCTGTAGTATTCATGTAGGGAGGATCAACATACACAATTGAATTAGGAGAAATGTCAAAAGAGAAAAAAGACATAATGTCTCCTCTTATACCGTTTACTCCATGCATATCTCTAACAATCGCTGTAATGCGCTTTTTCAACTCTGAGGGAGACGGTTGCATCGGATTTGCAGGGCTTCTTCGGATACTATTTACCGTAGGTTCCCAATAATCTCGAAAACATGCATTATCCCACTTTCCATTCTTGCTAGTAATTTGTTTTCCTCCAAACGAGTTTGCCTGAAGAATCGGATAAAGTTCTGCTTCGTGTATCCCTGGATTGCTAGATACGAGAGTTGCAAGATGGTTTTTATATTCTCGCTTATCGTTCGGTAAGCTTGAGAGAATCTCATTGAAGTACTTCATGTTAAATAGGCCATAACCTATAGTGCTCCAGAAAGCACCCCAGGAACTAATATCAAGCATAGTAATATTTTGTGGACGAATACCTCTATTAACTAGCTCTATGGAGATTGCACCAGAACCACAACATAGGTCATAAAACATAGTATTTTCCGTTATGTTGCAATCAGAAAAAATAATATCCACAATAGCTTTTGCAAGTCTCTGCTTGCCTCCCTGATAAGTGCAGGGAACTCTCAGTACTCCTGCATTCATCTGTCTATCCTCTGTATCAGAATTCTCGCATATGTCATTTTTCCGTCAATCATGCACACACCGCCTCTATCATTTTCCGTCTGTATATATCCAACAGAATTAAGGATATCCTTCGCATTGTTCGTTCTGGCGTTTCCGTTTGCAAGCATTAGAATTTTGAATTGCTCTGGGCAGTATTTATCAAGGAACGTAATTGGCACTCCCATAATTCCTGTGTAATTATGAGGAATCATCATAGTTTTACAGACCTCAATAGCATCATAGTTATCATATTGGGGATACCGTGCCCGACTATATTCATTTCCTAGATTAAGGGGAATGCGTCTTTTTGGTGTTTCTAGATTTGTAAACCATCTAACTCCTTTCACCCTAATATACCGTCGTCCCACGTCATCTATTCCGCAGCCAGAGGCTTTCAAAGGATATTCATCCGGGACAAAAAACTTTCTGTCACCTGATGTGATAGAATCCCCATACCATACCTTATTGTCTCTGAATAATGGGAATATTTCTTTGCATGTCACGGCATTCATATTACCGAGAATGATAAAAGATTTTCTGTATTCGATTAAAAGACTGATATATTCTCGGAAAAGACTGAATGGAGGGTTTGTACATACAATATCCGCTTTTTTGAGTATATTAATGCATTCAGAAGAACGGAAGTCTCCATCTCCTGCCAAAAAATTGAGCTTATTTCCTTCTATATTGAACAATATATTCAAATCTAATGGTCCATCGTGCTCTGCAGCAAACTCCTTTGGCACTTTATTTATTTCTGCCTTATATGCATTACAATTAGTGTTAATAGTTTTTGAGAATGATGATGGCCTATAACATGTAGAAATAAGTCGGCAAAGTCCAAGTTTGTTGAAATTGATGACAAAAAAACGAAAGAATGCAGATTCAAAAGGGTCGTCGCAATTGCATAAAACGGTTTTTCCGAAAAATTGGTCTTTATGCAGAATCATCTCTTTCTCAACATCATCGTACATGGTGTAGAACTCGTCTTTTCTGTTCATGAAAGCACGATTTAATGCAGTGTTCTTAGATTCATATGATTTGATTTTACTCGCTGCTTCCAAAGGAAACGGGATACTCCCTTCCCTTATAACGACTTTCAAGAAGGCATTAATAGCAGAAGAAAGGTTTATACCTATTTCTTTGAAAACCTTATTAGCCTTATCTTTATCTTCTAAGTCTATACGTATTGTTGTAGTCGGCTTGTTTGGCATAGTTATTACGTCCCTATATAGCTACATTGTAGCACAACAAAGCAAAATATCTCAATACCATATATTTCATTTAATTCGTACTGATAAAGAAAATAATGTCCATACGCTTAGGAGCTTTGATAAAATAGCTAGTGGTTTATAGTACCCCAAATTATAACTTTTCCTTGTGCATTGAATGTTAAATCATCAGCATCCAGATACAAGATTTCATTTATATCAGAATATGCTACATAGCACTTACGATGCTGAGATACCTACATTACCTTCTTGCGAAGAGTGGGCCTAAGCTCTCTGTCGAAAGGATAATGGATGCATTCCGCACTCCGGAAGTCGCAATAAAGGGCATTGAACCTGAGGTAACTCTGTCGATTTACGTGGAAATTTTGCACACTTATATTTCATTGAAAACCGTGTTGAGAGTACTTCTAACACCAGTTTTTGTCTCTGAAGCTCATGTAACTTCAAAACTATGGAGGTAGCTATCCTCAAAAAAACAAAGGCTGCAATAGAAAATAAGAACCATTGCAGCCTCATGACTATTAAAAACTTGTTCTCTTATAAACTTTTAATTCATATTCTCCAGGTTCAAGATCATGTAAGTAGAAATCAGCGATTTTATAATTACACTTAAATAGATGTGTTCCCAAGCTTCCATCTAGGTTAAGATATAGAATATTTACATCTTCTGCTACTCCTGTCAGTTTATCATTGTCTAAAGGAACGTAACCAGCTTTATCTTTATATTTCAACAGTATGTAACATTGTCTTTCTTCAATATTTGATACTTCGAAACTAAAAACATCAGCTGTACTTTTTACTGTGAAATTTCTTGTTATACCTGAAGGAATAGAATATGATCCAAGGTTATTTCCAGAAGGAACAGCAGTGAGAATTTTGATTTTACTCTCATCAGGCATAAGTATATTATAGTTTTTGTTTTCATCTGGATTGGTTATTCTCCCGCCGCTATTTGCGTTGAAGGAAGTACCCTCATTCCAGGTTTGGATTTCATTTTGATACTTGACAACTATTGTTTCACTAGTTGGTCTAATTCCGTGGTTTGGACCTAATATAAAATTCCTATTCTTAGAAGAGCCTGCTACAGGAACGCTATATGATGGTAAATAAATTGTTTTCTTTGTAATTTCAGCTTTTTTTAGATAATTCTCAATAGAGTTATCTTTTACTAAATAGTTGCTTTCAGATAGACCCTCTTCTGAGACATTATGGCTAGCATACGTAGCTCCTACATCCTTTGAAGACATAGTAATTTTTATTTTTGGTTTGTCCTCTGGTCTATAACCAGTAATACCATCTGTTACCATTACTATTATTTCATTATTTCCATCATATTCTTTAGTTGGTATACGTGTTAGATTAATATAAATCTTCATGATATAAGCGTTCTTAAGATTTGAATCATTTTCATCAACTACATAATTAACTGCTTCATATCCTTCCTTAGAAGAGACAACTTTTGCACTCTCATACTTAGTAGAAGATACTGCATTCTTTGAAGTCATCTTTATTTCAATGGTTGGGTTATCATCCGGAAGGAAACCTATGATTCCATCGGATACTACTGTAATAATGTCTGTTCCATCATATATCCGGAAAGGTATTCCTTTTAAGTTTAGTTTTAACGGTGTAATACTTGCTTTCTTTAGATTATCATCTTCCTTTATTATATAGTTGTTATTCTCATTACCACCTGAAGATGGAATAATATTATATTCTTTGTATGTTGAACCAGCATTCATAGATGTCATTAAAACTGTAAGTTTAGGGTTATCAGGACTAATTACACCTTCAAGATCTTCTGATTTAACACCTATTAAGTTGGTTCTACCATCATATGGTTTTGTAGGAACTATTTTCAAAGAAAGCTCTTTAGGCTCAATTTTAAAGTTTTCTACAAGAACATTCTGTTCATGTTCTTCTGTTGCTTTTGCTGTAACCTTAACTGTGTATTCTCCAGCATCAATAGGAGCAGTTTCTGTGTATGTGCTATCCTCTGCATCTTTTTCCTTGAAAAGAATAGAATCAATTTCTTCTGCAGTTAGCGCATTGCCATCTCTCATGATATTTTCACTACTTATGGATACTGGTGTTTTATCATAAGTCTTATCGATTGAATATCCTTCTGCAAATTGAATTGCAGGACTCTTTGGAATCTCTTCTATCCTTGTGTGGCCACATTCTGTACATGTAAATGTTCTTACACCTGCTTCTGTCGTTGTTGCAGGTTTTGTGACAACGCCTGCATCCCTCTTGTGTTCTTCTTTTAATGCTTCATCCTTGTGTTCGCAAGTGGCTTTCTTTACATGATAAGTATCATCTAATATCTGCCACTTCTCTTCGTATGTATGCTCATGGGGGGGGTAGATTTGTCATCACATGCTACAAAAAAAGATAGCATAACCAATACCAAGCTAGCTAAGAAAATGAAAGTAAGTCTTTTTCTCATAATAGTCCTCCTGTTGTACATTTACTTGTTTAATGAAGAATAAAACGAGTTTTTCAAAATTGGCAACAAAAAATTCGTTTTATAAAATTTGAGGCTCCCTTTTCCCGGTAACTTATAAGGCCTATATGGTCTGAAACCTACCGGAGGTGAGTATGACAAATACATTTAACAAGGAAGGACCTTTTGACAGGCCCCTTGCCATTGCAGTTGCAGGCATGGTCAATGCCAAGAGGTGGCAGAACAAAACCATAACATTCTCAGAGCTATCTAAACGACTTCTAACTACAGTCAGAACAAACGAGACAGTCGATGAATACAGGAAAGGATCAAAGGAGCTTAGGCAAAAAGCAAAGGACCAAGGAGGCTTTGTTGCAGGATACTTGAAAGATGGAAAGCGTGTAGCTGGTTCTGTCGAATATCGCTCAATGTTGACCTTGGATGCGGATAATGCTGAACAGGACCTCATCAACAGACTTATCGAAGAGTCCAATATAAAGCTTGTTATCTACACAACCCATGGCCACACTCCAACTGCGCCACGAATAAGGATCATTGTACCCCTTAAAAGGGATGTAACTCCTGACGAGTTCAATGCCCTTTCACGCTATTTTGCAGATAAGTGGGGAATCGAGCAGTTTGATCCCGTTTCCTTCAGGCCAATGCAGCTTATGTTCTGGCCAAGTACTCCTAACGACGGAGAGTATCTCTGTAAAGAAAGTGCAGCGAATGATTGGATGGATCCAGACAAAGAGCTTGAAAAGCATCCCGATTGGAAGGATATCACAACACTTCCAGCTCTCAAACGAGAAAACCCAAAGCGTGGTGTTGGTCGCCTTGCAGAGGATCCACTAAAGAAGAATGGCATTATCGGTGCGTTCTGCAGAACATATACAGTAGAAGAAGCAATCGAGAAATTCCTGTCTGATGTCTATGAACCTTCTAACATTGAAGGGCGCTACAACTACATTGAATCAAGCTCCATTGCTGGTGTCCTTATCTATGAGCATAAGTGGGCATATTCACACCACGCATCAGACCCTGCCTATGGAAAACTTCTCAATGCCTTTGATCTCGTCAGAGTTACCGAATTCGGTAACTTAGATACCGAAACAGGTAACTATGATAACCAATCGAGTATTCCAATTTCACGATATCCCTCTTTTAAGGCAATGGAGGAATTTGCAGAGAAAGATGATGAGGTTCATAGGACAATAATCAATGAAAGCATAAAAAGTGCTAAAGATGACTTTGGTGCAGTAGATGATGATTGGAAAAGAAGAATTACAACCAAGAAAGGGAATATCGAAAGCACTATTGAGAACCTTATCTTGATACTCTCAAATGATGTTAATCTTCAAGGGATAGCCTTCAACGAACTCAGTGGGCTTGTGGAAATCAACATAGATGTCCCATGGTCGCTTACCAAGAGATGTTGGACAGATATCAACATGAACTGTCTTCTTGCATACCTTAGTAGCACCTACAACATCCTTAACATAACAAACACCAAGATTGCCTTTGATGCGGTTGTATCAAAGCGGAAGTTTCACCCTATCAAGGACTATCTTGAGTCCATCCCTCAATGGGATGGCAAAGAGAGAGTAGAAACGCTATTCATTGATTACCTTGGTGCAGCAGACACTGCATATACCAGAGCTGTCACAAGAAAGACACTGGTTGCTGCAGTTGCGAGGATTTATGAACCAGGAATCAAGTTCGATCATGTACTAATCCTTTCGGGGCCTCAGGGTATTGGCAAATCGACAATCTTCTCACGTCTGGCTGGTAATTGGTTCTCTGATGCCTTGACCCTTACTGATATGAGGGATAAAACGGGTGCAGAAAAGCTTCTTGATAACTGGATCCTTGAACTCAGCGAACTTACAGGAATGAAGAAGGCGGACATTGAAAGCGTCAAATCATTTGTCACCAGGACAG
Source organism: uncultured Spirochaetales bacterium (assembly GCA_934276485.1). GTDB lineage: Bacteria > Spirochaetota > Spirochaetia > Sphaerochaetales > Sphaerochaetaceae > Ornithospirochaeta. The sequence goes on from CAKQTE010000023.1 coordinate 13,631, forward strand.
ATGATAAGTTCAGACCGAGCTATGGCAGAACCGTTGAGAGCCATCCAAGAAGTTCCATCATCGTAGGATCCACCAATGCTGAAGGTGGATTTCTTCGAGATATCACAGGAAACAGGCGCTTTTGGCCTTTGGCAGTCACAGGCAATTCCATCAAGAGACCATGGGACTTAGACAGATCTACAATCGACCAAATCTGGGCAGAGACAATTCTTTTTTATCAAATGGGAGAAGAGCTGTTTTTGAAAGGAAGTGAGGCTGAGTTTGCAGAAAAAGCTCAATTAGAGTCTCTTGAAGCTGATGAGAGAGTTGGCATTGTCAGAAAGTTTCTTGATATACCGCTTCCTTTGGATTGGGATGAAAAGGATATCGGAGAAAGACGCTTCTACATAGATTCATACACACCAGAATCAACAATGGCTGGAGCAAAGCCACGAAAGATTATATGTAACATGGAAATTTGGTGCGAATGCTTTGGTAAGAGAGAGTCAGACCTAACGCAGAAAGACTCCTACACAATTGGCATGATTATGCAAAAAATTGAAGGCTGGAGACGTTATAGCGGATCGAAGAATGGGATGTTCTCGTTTTCTTTATACGGAAAACAACGAGCTTATGAGCGCATAGAACGGAACAGAACAGGAATTATTGATGTGGGAACAGAAAATCCTGTTCTGGAACAAGCTGAGATTGTTCCAGGGGGTGTTCCGAATGCTGTTCTTTAATGTAATTTCTTTAATACTAATCATTTATAAGCTCTACGGAACAAGAGAACAAGATTTTTGCATATATAGAGGTGTAAATAATGTATTAATAGAAAGCGTATGCATTAATACACGCATTACACCTATATATACGCATGCGCATATGCACGTGTTCCTTTGTTCTTGGAAGAAAGAGAGCGAGAAGGAAATAGAGCGGGAACTTGTAAGGGGAGCAAGGAAACTTGAAGGCGATGCCTATAAGCTTAACTCTTCATCCTTAGCGGGGCTTCCAGATCGTCTTGTGCTTCTCCCTTTAGGAAAGGTTGCATTTGTCGAACTAAAGGCTCCTGGGAAAAAGCCAAGGAAGCTACAGAGGATAATCCACGAGCGCCTTAGAAGCTTGGGCTTCAAGGTTTATGTTATTGACTCAATAGAGATGGCAAGGGAGGTACTTGATGAAATATACACCTCATGATTACCAGAAGTGGGCAGAGGATTACATAGTCACACACCCTATTGCTGCAGTTTTTCTTTCAATGGGACTTGGAAAGACAGTCATCACCCTATCTGCGATTAACCGACTTTTGTTTGATACCTTTGATGTCTTTAAGGTACTGGTCATTGCCCCTTTAAGGGTTGCGAGAGATACATGGAAAGAGGAGATAGAGAAATGGGATCATTTGAACGATATCAGATATTCGATTGCAGTTGGATCGAAAAAGGAAAGGCTCGATGCTTTAAAGAGAGATGCAGATATCTACATCATCAATCGTGAGAATGTTGAGTGGCTCATTGATAAATCTCGCATTTCGTTCGATTACGACATGATAGTCATCGATGAGCTTTCATCTTTCAAGAGTGGAAAAGCAAAGAGATTCAAATCGCTCTTAAAGGCGAGACCTAGAGTGAAGAGGATTGTAGGACTTACAGGAACCCCTGCTTCAAATGGACTTATGGATCTTTTTGCTGAGTTTAAAGTGCTTGATATGGGGCAGCGTCTTGGGCGCTTTATCACAGGTTTTAGAAATGAGTATTTTACTCCCGATAAACGCAATCAGAACATCATCTTTTCTTACAAGCTAAGAGAGGGAGCTGAAGAGAAGATTTATGAAAAGATTGAGGATATCACACTTAGCATGAAAGCCCTAGATTATATCAAAATGCCAGAGCTTATTGAAAACACAGTCAAAGTTCACATGAGCCCGGAAGAGAAAGCTGCATACAAAGAACTAAAAGATGAGCTTGTTGTTGAGCTTAAAGGTGAGGAGGTAGCAGCACTAACTGCAGGGTCTTTGGCATCAAAACTTATGCAAGCAGCATCTGGAGCAATCTATAAAGAAGAGGGTAAGTATGTGGAGCTTCATGATCGCAAGCTTTTAGCACTTGAAGAAAGGATAGAAGCTGCATATGGGCAAAGTGTACTTGTAGCTTATTGGTTCAAATTTGATAAGGAGCGTATTGTAAACCTTTTAAAGAAGATGAAGGTCTCATATGCCTTCTTAGACTCAAGCGATGGCATCAAGGCTTGGAAAGAGAAAAGGGTTCAAGTTGGATTAATACATCCAGCTTCAGCAGGGCACGGGATAAACATACAAGCTGGTGGAAACATCCTTATTTGGTACACAGTGCCTTGGAGTTTAGAGCTCTATGATCAGACAGTAGCGCGTCTTTGGAGGCAAGGGCAGAGCAAGAATACGGTTGTAGTTGAGTATCTAGTCACTGAAGGAACTATTGATGAACGCATCCTGAAAGCAATCAAGACCAAAGAAGTGACTCAGGACTTATTGATGGACGCGGTTAAAGCAGCGTTGGAGGTGCCTGATGAAGATTGAAGATTGTTGGGCATCTTTTGCATCTGCAGTAATCGATAGAGCTATTCAGGATAGAAAAGAAGCAAAAGCAAAACTCTTAATCAATCCTGATAACGATAAAGCAAAAGAAACGATAAAAGAAACAGGTAAGTTCTTTTCATCACTTTGGTGTGAGGAGCTTCTCGAAATGAGTAATGTCAAAGCAGATGGAGATACCATCAAGGAGATAATAGATGAACGCTAAGGAGTTTCTTTCTCAAGCTTTTTATATGAACAGACAAATAAAATCGAAGCAGAAAAGGTTAGATGTACTTAGAGATATCAAGCCAGGTCCTAGCATGGTATTTTCTGATGAGGTTAAAATCCCAGGAGATCCCAAAAGGTCAGCAGTGGAGATATGCGCTATAAAGATTGCGGACTTGGAAGAAGAGATAGCAAAGGATATTCTTGCTCTTGTTGAAGTTGTGAAAGCGATAAATGAAGTTATTAAGCGCGTTGATAATATCGAGTATCGAACCATCCTGGAGATGAGGTATCTTGCCTTCATGGATTGGACAGAGATTACAGATAGGATGGGATATTCGATGAGGCAGACATTCTATATGCATCGGAGAGCACTACAGGTGGTACATTTACCTGCATAAATCCCATCACTTTGCAGTAAAGTTCACTTGATTGCAGTAACACCTTCCAAGTACACTACAATCAGAAAAGTACAATAACCTAGCAAAGCATAGGATTTTGTTCTGGCATGGAGGATATATTTGAGAGGAGCTCATCCTATAATCGTTACCACAGATGAAGGAAAGGAACTGAGGTTCCCAAGTGTTAACGGTGCTGTGGTCGATTTGAATATTTCCCCTACTACCATCAGACGATGTGCAAGGACAGGATCTGAGATAAGAACCAAGCTTGGTTTAGTAACAATAAAGTACGAAGAACAATAACAGCAAAAAGAATCTTTGAAAGGAGTAGCCAATAAAACGGTTGCTCCTTTTTTATTAGTACAAGGAGAGCGTATGCCTTATAAACCTAAGCATCCATGCTCTTACCCTGGGTGCCCTAAGCTGACAAGTGAAAGGTACTGTGATGAGCATAAGAAGCTTACTACTTCTTTATATAATAAATACGAGCGCAATCCTGAACACAAGAAAAGATATGGAAACAACTGGTCGCGTATCCGTAACGCATACTTTAAGGAGCATCCTTACTGTGAAATTTGCAGACAGAACGGGAAGATGACTAAAGGCGAGCAGGTACACCATATTAAGCCTATTGCTGAAGGTGGTAGCAACGAATGGTCAAACCTTATGACCCTATGCAGGAGTTGCCATTCTAGGCTTCACGCTGAGCGTGGAGACAGATGGAAAACTAAGCCTCGAAACTATTAAACAATGATATCTGATTGTAATATAAACAGATACCTAGGGGCGGTCTGAATCTCTAGCGCTATTTCAGAGCATTGCGGGCCCCAAGTCTCGCGCGCAAAAATTCAAATTCAAACAGGGTATTAACCCCCAACTTTCAAAGGAACATAAACCAAAGGTTTATCCAAACAAACCTTGGAAGGAAAGTGTTTGAAAACAATCAAAGATAAATCAAACAAAAGGACTGACTATGGCAAAGGACGGAACACGGAGAGGTGGAGCTAGGGTCGGTGCTGGAAGAAAGAAAAAAGCCCTTGCCGAGAAAATCAATGAAGGCAAGAAAACAGAGACAATTGAATTCTCCACTCCTGTCTTGAAAGGAGAGGATATGCCTCCTATCAAGGATTACATGATTGCAACCCAAAAGAATGGAGAGAAGTTCATTGCAAAGGATGTGTATGAAGACACGTGGACCTGGCTTAAGGAAAGACAATGCGAAAGCGTTGTAAACCCACAGCTTGTGCAGCAATATGCCATGGCTGTTGGAAGATGGGTACAGTGCGAAAACGCAGTCTCTGAATATGGCTTCTTGGCAAAGCATCCAACAACAGGTGCAGCCATTGCGTCTCCTTACGTTGCCATGAGTCGCGAGTATCTGAAGCAAGTGAATCAATGTTGGTTCCAGATCTTCCAGCTTGTAAAGGAGAATTCCACCTCTGATTTTACAGGACGCACACCACAAGATGATTTGATGGAGCGTCTTTTGACAGGAAAATAAAAAATGGAAGAAAGATTAACCATGGGTAGCCTCTTTGATGGATCTGGAGGCTTTCCCCTATCTGCTCTTATTACAGGAATAGAGCCAATATGGGCATCTGAGATAGAGCCGTTCCCAATACGAGTAACAACAAAACGCTTTCCAACAATGAGACACCTCGGATCCATAACCGAAATCAATGGCGGAGAAATAGAGCCTGTAGACGTAATTTCAATGGGCTCGCCTTGCCAGGATTTGTCAATTGCGGGAAAGCGTGAGGGACTTGTTGAAGGAAAACGCTCAAGCCTTTTCTTTGAAGCACTAAGAGTCATCCATCAAATGAGGGAGAAAACAAATGGAGAAAAGCCAAGATACATTGTTTGGGAAAACGTCACAGGAGCACTCAACTCGTCTAAAGGTAAGGACTTCAGAGCTGTCATCGAAGGCATTGCAAGAATCAAATACCCCGAAGTGTCTATACCTGAATGTGAGAAATGGACGGGAAGTGGACTTATCATGGAGAATGATTTCTCTCTTGCATGGCGAGTACTCAATGCCCAATACTGGGGAGTTCCCCAGAGAAGAAAACGCATCTACCTTGTCGCAGATCTTGATTCATCAAGTGCCGGAAAAATACTATTTGAGTCAGAAAGCTTGCCTCGGAATTATCAGAAGAGCATCAGAGCGTGGCAAGAGACTCCCAGAAGTATTAGAGTTAGCCCTCCTAAGACAGGCACAATCTGCCTAAACGACCAAGGGGGCGAGCGCATGGACATCACGGATGATTTCACTGCGACCCTAAGAGCCCACAGCTCAAATCCCCCTCTTGTCTTTCAAAACCATGCACAGGATTCAAGGATAAAGGGGTGCGCCAGTTCGGTGCATATAATCTAACTCGGTGAGAGTCCGAGTCTGGTAAAGCCTAGCAAGCAACCGGTACATAGCCTTGGAGTCTAGCTCGTGAGGGCGGATTTAAGCGTAGGCAGTGGAGTGTGAGAGC
>CAKQTE010000024.1 GCA_934276485.1 uncultured Spirochaetales bacterium
AGCTCGCGTTTACGAATATCATCGTTATCCCATCGTCAAGCTCGAATGGGGAATCGATGCCGACCATGTTCTCCCTCTTCCTGTATGTGTTCTCGAACGTGTAGAACGGAAGCTCCTCGGCGTTCGGGATTGGGTTGTAGTCGCAGATCCAGATCGATATCACATGATATGGGTCTATCTGCTTCTTCCCCTTCCTTATGTCGGAAAGCAGCATGCCAAGGTAGAACATGCTCCTGGGAATCCCATCCTTCCTCTTGAGCTGCTGGATCTCGATGTGTATCCTCTCTGATGGGAACTCGATCACGACATCAAGGCATGCGTCCCTGTTCTCCAACCGCTTCAGCCAGTTCTCAGCGTGCACTACCATCTCGTCCTTCATCGAGTCCGATACCTTCATGCCAAGAAGCGACTCGAGTGAGTATGCCGTATAGGTCTTGTCCCTATACGCAACCGTCATGGCATCAGAAAAGAGGGTCATGTTGCTGACGTCTTCGGTTGCACGGGCTTTTTCTTCTTCAGTGTAGATTCTTTTTTCAATTCTATTCATGAGAATCTCCTTTGATATAAGAAGGCCAAAAGTCGAGTTTTTGCACGTGATTTTGGAGAGTTTTTTGAAAAATCTTCTGAAAACACTGTGAAATGTGTTAGAGTCCACACAAAAGGGAACGAAAAAGTCAAAAGAAAAGGTGACAAAACAAGAGACAACATATAAGGGAACGAAAAAGACCATAGAAAACGCAATGAAAAATGATGCCATGAATGGGCTCATCTAATTCATTGTCGAAAGAATAATGAAACAACAAATGTAGTCAGAATATGACATCTATAACCATCTGTTTAAAGCTACTTGTTTATTCCAAGCATCTCGGATGAATTATTGCAGTTATCTGTGCAGAAGAAAACTCAACTACCACATATGGTTCTAACTGGGTTCTACTATAGTGTGTGTACTGTAGTACCCATCTACCTCACGTATTTTTATCACCTGAGGAGGTAGAGATTCTCCTTGTTTCTGAGAACTCTTATGAATTTTCTGCCTAAACAGAGAGGCGTACCATATCTTCTCCTTCATGGGGCATGAACCCATCGTTGATATCAATCGCATCGATGCTAGATATGGAATGAGTCTATCCTCGTTCTGTAACAAGAACGAGGAATGTTGTATGTAATTGTTTTAAAACAATGAGGATGTTGTCACTTTTTTCAGTGGTTTTGTTTTAGTATCATGTTTTTGTAAGACACAAGGATCGTGATTCGCTTAATAGTCTTTTGTGATAGAAAATAATGATAGTTTTTTCTATGTAAAATGCATTAACAGAAAATGTATGTGATTGACGGAGGGTGTGCATTGCTAATCAATACAATCAACTGTATTGTTCGGATATGGATATTTTGTATATATATTTGCTTGTTTATTGTATATAAGTTGAGTTGTAATTTTTTGTAATATGTTTACTATAAAAAAGTTATTGAAATAAATTTTTAAATTATACCGTTTGGGTTTTATTATAATCCTCTAATAAAATCAAAAAAATTAAAAATATATTTGACAGCTCCTTGTTTCTGTTTGAACATCAAAAACGTAGAAAACGTTTACTGTTTTAAGGAGGAGCATGATGAACCAACGCACTACGATTGTAGATGTTGCCAAAAAAGCTGGTGTTTCTGTTGCCACATGTTCCAGAGTACTCAGTGGAAGTGATTATCCCGTAAAGGATTCCACTAGAGAAGCGATTCTTTATGCAGCCAAAGAACTTGATTACCAAGCAAATCCATTTTCCAGAATGTTGAAGGGGAAGATCAATACTCATATTGGAGTCATTGTTCCTTCCATTACAAACCCTTTCTATAGTGAAATACTCAATGCAGTGCAGGAAACCAGCTTGAAGAGAGGATTCATTCCAATCATCTGCTCATCTTTCAACAATGTCGATCTCGAACAGAAATTCATTGAGATGATGAGAGTGGAACAGGTTTCAGGAATCCTGATTTCATGCATTAACTGGTCGGATGAGACGCTGGTTAAGCTTGAGAACCTCAATATACCTTTTCTTGTTTTTGACCAGGTGGATGGTAATTACAAGGGTGACTATGTAGGTTTTGACTTCTATGAAGCAGGAAAAATGGCAGTCAAATTTCTTTCCTCTTATGGTCACAGCAATCTCGTATTTGCCTCCGGTCCTATAGAGAGAATAAGCCGAAAACAGTTTTCCGAGGGTTTTGCAGAGCAGGCGGAGAAATACAATATCGAGCATCAGATTGTAGTGGAGGACGGAGACGGGGACTACAAGACTGGAATTAAACTTGGTAATAGAATTCTAAATCTTGATGTACTTCCTTCTGCTGTAGTTGCAGTGAATGACCTTACTGCAATGGGAATCATCAAGAGTTTTTCTGATAACAACGTAAATGTCCCTGCAGATATTTCAGTACTTGGTTTTGATGATATTCCTTACTCAGGAATGGTTACACCAGAACTTACTACAATTAGGCAGAGTGCAATAAAGACAGGGCAGGAAGCAGCTCGAATTCTTATAGACAAGATTCAGGGAAAGCAACAAGGAGTGTCACAGATTCTGTTCCAGCCTGAATTGATGGAAAGAAAATCAGTTAGAAAGAAACATAGAAAATTTTGGAGGGAAAAATGACTGAAGAAAAGTTGTTTGATACAGTCGATCTTTATATCTCAGATGATCGTACGGAAATGGGTAAGGTAGCTGCTGATCATGCAGAAGCAACTATCAAGGCTTTGTTGAATGAAAAGGATGAAATTAACTGCATATTTGCAGCTGCTCCTTCTCAGATTGATTTCCTTGCAGACCTGATTACGAGAGATATCGACTGGACCCGCATCAATGCTTATCACATGGATGAGTATGTAGGTTTCGGCCTTGGACACAAGGATAGTTTCAACTATTTTCTTACATCTCATATTTTTGGAAAGGTTCCATTCAAGACAGTAAATCTTATCAATGGTGCAAACGATAAGGAAGCAGAAGCTTCTAGATATTCCGCACTTCTCGATGCGATTGATGTAGACATCACATTTATGGGAATTGGCGAAAATGGTCATATCGCATTCAACGATCCAGCCGTTGCAGATTTCAACGATCCAAAGACAGTCAAGGTTGTAGAGCTTGATCAGGTATGTCGCCAGCAGCAGGTAAACGACAAGTGTTTCCCTACAATCGATGATGTTCCAGAGCATGCATTGACTGTGACCATCCCTAAGCTTACAAGTGCCAAGTACATTTTCTGCATTGTTCCTACCGAGAAGAAGCATGCTGCTACAAAGGCTGCTCTGACAGGCCCTATTTCAGAAGCATGCCCAGCATCGATTCTCAGAACAGTTAACAATGTAAGAATGTATATCGACAAGGACTGTGCAGGAGACATTGCTTAATGAAGATCAAGAGTTATAACTGGATATATCTGCTTGTTTCATTGCCTCTCATCATTGCTGATTCAAGCCTTTTGATGATGCTGTGTCATAGGTATATGTGGGCAGTTATACTCATAGCCTTGGGAACAGCTTTTATAATCTGGCGAATGGTAAGGACATTCATATATATGCCACATTCCGAAAAGTCTTATGGAAAGTTGGAAAGTCTTGATATTTCCATTCCTCTTGAGTCCGACGCAGCTTTCTTTACATCAGAAGATATGGGACGTTACGAATTCATGGGAAGAACAGTCGAGATCATTTCTCCGCTTTCATTCAAGGGAATGCAACCAAAGGTTGTTGTAAATCCTAAGATGATCGAGAAATATGGAAAGCGTTTTGCCCAGATTGCAATAACAAGAGAACTATTGAAGAACCGATACGCAGTAAATGTAAGGAATTTTGTTCAGTTCATAGTCTCTCTTCTTGTTCCTGTTGGGTTTCTTCTTGCCTATTTCCTTTTTAGGTTGAAGTTGGTGTCTGTATTCAGTCCGTTCATTCTGACTTTTGCTCTACCTATGATGATTGCTATAGCTTTTGTCGGTTTGATGTTCTTTTGGAACGTTACAATCAGCAAGCGTGATTACAAGGTCGATCATGACCTTCTTGAGTTCTTCAGGAAGCATGAGGTGGAGGATTTCATCAGAAAGATGAATGAGGCCGAAGGCGTCAATGACAGCGAGAAGAGTCGCAAATTCAATAACTATTTTTCAGAAGATAGAATCAAAAAACTTTGAAAGCAATGATTTTATAGGTCATTGAAAAAAGGAGAATCATATGAGTATGTATGAGACCATGACAATGGGAGCAATGGATTGGACTGTCGTTGCACTGTTCTTTGTCCTTGTTCTTTGGGTAGGTATCAGGTCTGGTAAGAACATCAAGGGTTCTGCTGACTTCTTCGTAGGGGGCGGTAAGGTTCCATGGTGGCTTTCTGGTATTTCCCATCACGTTTCCGGTTATTCCGGAGTCGTTTTCGTTGGATATGCAGGAATTGCATATACACAGGGCCTTTCCATTTATTTCTGGTGGGCAGTTGCAATCGCTTTGGGAACAGCTCTCGGAGCAGTAACAATCGTTCCTCGTTGGCCTAGACTTAGAAAGGCTCTTGGTATTGAGTCTCCTACAGAATATCTGCAGATGAGATATAACAAGGCCACTCAGTTGCTCATTGCTATTTCTGGTATTGGTACAAAGCTTATCGACGTTGCTGCAAAGTGGACTTCAATCGGTCTTCTTCTCCACGGCTTCACAGGTATGCCAATCTGGGTTGGTGTTATTATTTCCGGCATCATCTCTCTCGTCTACATGGCTATCGGCGGAATCATGGCTGACCTTTGGACAGACTTCATCCAGTTCATCATTCAGGTTGCTGCTGGTCTTGGTCTTTTCATTGGAGTAGTTGCACACCTTGGTGATTATGGTCTCAACTTCTTCACAGCATTCTCTGCTCTTCCTGCAGATCATGTAACTGTATTCAATGCAGGAAGAGGTCAAGGATCCCTTTCTTGGACTCTTTTCTACTTCATCGTAATCTTCCTCAGTTACAATGGTGGTACATGGAACCTTGCTGCAAGATTTATTTCTACTGAAAATGGTAAGGAAGCAAAGAAGTCTGCATTCTTCTCAGCAGCACTCTACTTTGTATGGCCATTTATTCTATTCTTCCCAATGTGGATCTCTCCAATCCTCTTTCCAGGAATGGATCAGAAGACAGCAGAAACTCTCTTGTATGCAACATTGACAAATACATTCCTCCCTACAGGTATGGTTGGTCTCGTACTTGCTTCCATGTTCGCAAATACAATGACAATGTGTAACTCTGATGCAAACACAATTGCAGCTGTAATCACAAGAGATATCATTCCTGCATTCAAGCCAGACTTCCTCAATGTTTCTGAAAAGGAAAGTCTCAGACAGGCAAGATGGGCAACGGGCCTATTTACAGGTGCAACTGTAATAGTAGCTCTATTCTCAGATTATCTTGGAGGTGTTACTGGAATGATTCTTACATGGTTCTCTGCTCTGCTCGGACCTACAAATATTCCGCTTCTTCTTGGATTGTTCCCTCTGTTCAAGTATTGTGACAGTAAAGCAGCATGCAGTTCTATCATCGCAGGTCTTTTAGCATTTGTAGTAACAAAGTTTGTAACAGTACCTGCTGATATCGGTGTTGCGCTTCCTTTGCTTGTTTCATTCGTCGTATATTCAGGAATTGGTCTTATCAACAAGTATGTTCTTAAGACACAGATTTCTGCTGAGCACGAAAATCTATATGCAAAGCTTGGCGATAAAAGCATCTGATTGAATCAGAATTCCTAGAATCCGTTTCATCCTCGGAGAAATCCGGGGATGAAATGAAAACGGATTTGGAGTGATTGAGTTTATTTTGATCTTCCAAATCCGTTGAATTTACCTTCCTTGGTAGACTCTCAGTTTATACTGGTTTTTAAAGGATAAATAACAATGAATTACTCAAGAATCAGGGATTTCTATATTGACGAGATCCAGGATAATTTTCTTCCTTATTGGTCTCAGTTCGTAGACCATGAGATGGGAGGTATTCTCAACTGCATCTCAAATGACGGACTCAAGAAGTTAAGTGACAACAAGTTCACATGGTCTCAAGGACGCTGGCTATGGGTTCTTGCACACATCCACCGCCTTGCTAGGAAGAATATCCTTGCAAAGGTAGATAACGCTGACATCGAAAACTGGATGAAGGGTACATACGACTTCATCAAGAATAAATCTATATATGACGACTTCAAGTGCTGCTATCTTCTTACAAGAGATGGTCAGAAACTTGAGGATGAGAGAACCGGAAGATATGATGCTTCCATCTATGCAGATTGCTTTGCTCTAATCGGATCTTCTGCGTACATCCAAGAAATGGGTTTAAAGGAAGAGATTGCAACTGCAGATGGACTTGCTAAGTCTATTCTTGACCGTGTCGAGTCCGGAGACTATCTTACAGAGCCATATCCTGTTCCAGATGGATACAGAATTCACGGTGTACCGATGATCATGATCAATACCCTACAGGAATATTGTAATATGAAGATGTCTTTCGCCCAGGATTGCAAGAGATATTCAGATTATGCTTCAAAGATGGTTTCCTTTATTCTCGATGATCTCTATGATCCTGAATATGGACTTATAAGGGAGCATGCATCCACTCCAGAAAGAAGGTCTGTTGGTCTTATCGACAGACACATCAATCCAGGTCACGTCCTTGAGGATACATGGTTCTGGATTGAGAATCTCGAGAGCTTTGGAAATCTCCAGGAGAGACTTCCTAGAATCGAAAGGATTGCAGTCAATTCCCTAAATCTTGGATGGGATCCTCTTTATGGGGGCCTTCTCAGATTTGTAGATTATCAGGGAGGACAGCCTCATGGAGAGGAGATTGGAACTCCATATGAGAGTCTTATCAACGATACTTGGGACATGAAGCTCTGGTGGCCACACTCTGAGATTCTATTCACATTCATCCTTCTTCATATCCTTACAGGAAAGCAGTGTTATGAAGATATCTATAACAAGTGCTTCGAATATGTATACACAACATTCCCTTCTAGAGAGACAGGAGAATGGGTACAGATCAGAAGAAGAGATGGATCTCCTGAGGAAAAGCTTGTAGCACTTCCAGTAAAGGATATGTTCCACATCCTCAGAAACATGATTAAGATTGTCGAGAGAATCGACGCTATGGATAAGTAGTAAAATGAAACTTGGTATTTCAAAAACAGTCATAACACCTATCAAGCCCGTCAGAATGTGCGGATATGGAAACAGGGTGGGCGCTTTTGACGGTGTCACGGAGGACATCTATACAAGAGTGCATGCGTATGAAGCTGATGGTCAGCGTGCAATCTTCTGCTATGCTGACCTAATCTGGTTCAACAATGATGTAATTCCAATGTTCCGTGATGCGCTTTCTGCAGCTGGAGTTAAGGAAGATGAGGTTGTGTTCTTTACATCCCATAATCATTCTGGTCCTGGTACTGGAAGATCATTTACAGCACTTCTTGAGAGCTGTGATGACGAGTATAGAGCATGGCTCATTGAAAGAGTAGTTGAGACAGTAAAGGCTGCAATCGCAGACATGGAGGAAGTTGATCTGTTATTTAAACTCGACAATCTCGACATAAATGTAAACAGAAGAAAGATGATCAACGGAGCCATTGCCATGGTTCCGAACTATGAAGCGCCAGCTGACAGGAAGATTACCCTCTTCAAATCCATTAGGAAGGACGGATCCGTTAAGGGTATGATGGTTCACTATCCATGTCATGCAAATCTATCCAACGGAAATACAATCCATGGGGATTATCCAGGTGCTGCACTTAGGATGCTTGATGAGCAATATCCGGAATCTGTAAGTATCTTCATGCAGGGTTGCACTGGGGATATGCGCCCTAATAGCACCATTGGAAATGTATTCTGTCCTGCTGATAGGGAGAGAGTCCTGAAGTTCGCTACGATATTCAAGGATAAGGTTGTTGAGATGGAAAAGGACTGTACAGAGGTTCTTCCATCTGCTGTTTCAGCTCCTGTATGTAGCATCTTCAATCTTCCTCTGAATCAGACAGGGGTTAGAAAGAGAGCTGAATCGGATAGCTATCCAGATTTTCAGACAGAGCAGTGGGCAAAACTTGTAAAAGCAAAGAATTATCGCCCTTATGAGACAATGATACTTACCAAGACGGTTCTTGGCGGAGTCCCAATGCTCTTCTACAATGCTGAGGTTGTACAGAGCTATGCTGAGAAGGCACGTGAATTTGACCCAAGATGTATTTCTACCGGTTATGCAAATGGCATGATTGGATACATATCAAACAGCAAGCAGATTGATGAAGGTGGCTATGAACCATGTGATTCAGCTCTTTGGTTTGCACTTGCTGGAACTTACAAGAATGAAATCGAAGATATTATTGTCTCCGAAATTGAAAAAGCTGTTAAAGGAGGAGAAGAAAAATGACAGAAGGAACAGTAATGGACCTCTACTACAATGAGGTCATCGGTATTATCGATGAAATCAGAAGCACCGAAAGAGAGAGCATTCTCAAGGCTGCAAGAATTGTTGCAGATCAGGTCAAAAAAGACAGATTGGTTTATGTCTTTGGCCCAGGTGGGCATTCAAATCTCGCTGCGATGGAAGTTTTCTTCAGAGCAGGAGGCCTTATGCATGTATCAGCTATCCTCAATCAAGAAACAATGCTTTCAGTTGGTGCACTCAAGTCAATGCAGACTGAAAGACTCCCTGGTTATGGTAAGATTGTTGTAGAGGACTATGGTATCGGAGAAGGAGACCTTCTCATTGTCTGCAACGCTTACGGAATCAACTCCGCTACAATCGATGCTGCTCTTACTGCTAAGGCGCATGGAGCAACAGTAATCGGTGTAAGTTCCAGACAGCACGCAGAGAACTGTCCTAAGGATCATCCTGCAAGACACCCTTCCAAGCAGAACCTTCATGATATCGTTGATTGCGCTGTCGACTGCAAGGTTAAGCTCGGCGATGCAACAATCGAAATTCCTGGATTCGAGCAGAAGGTTGGTGCTCTCTCGACTTATGCAAATGCATACGTTATGAACTCCATCGTCGTTGAGGCAATCAACATGCTTGTAAACGAGGGTGTAAATCCACCTGTATGGAGATCTGGTAACTGTCCAGGTGGAGATGAGTGGAACAACCAGTTCCTCGAGAGATTCAGAGGAAAGGTACGCTGTCTTTGATAACGAGTGTAGGAAGGAGAAGTGAAAATGTCAAAAACCTTATTCAAGAATGCAAGAATAATAACTGCAACCGCAATTCGTGAGGGAGAGGTTCTTGTAGACGGCCGAAAGATAGCAGAAATCAGTTTTGGCGGTCATATTATTACACTACCTGATGTAACAATTGATTGTGAGGGTAGGTATCTTGCACCAGGATTCATTGATATCCATACTCATGGTGCAGGTGGATATGATTTCATGGATGGTACAGTAGAAGACATTTATGGTGCTTGTAAGGCTCATCTTTTGCATGGTACTACTTCTATCCTTCCTACAAGTCTTACCTCTACACCGGAATCTCTTTTGGATTTCATCAAGCTCTTCAATACTGTAGAGCTCAAGAAAGATGGATACCCTGAGATTATCGGTCTACATATGGAAGGTCCATATTTCTCTCCTGCACAGGCAGGAGCTCAGGATCCTAGATATCTTAGAAATCCAGAGCCTGAGGAGTATGAGAAAGTTCTTTCCATGACAGACAGGATCAAGAGATGGTCTTTTGCCGTTGAACTTCCAGGATCTGACAGGTTTCTTGAATCACTCAGAAAGCATGGCATTCTCTCTTCTGTTGCTCATTCTGATGCAAATTGCCAGCAGGTATTTGATGCTTATGAGAATGGAGTTGAGCTCATGACTCATTTCTATTCATGTCTTACAACCGTCAAGAGGGTGAATGCCTTCAGAGTTGCAGGTGCAATTGAAGCTGGATATCTATTGGATGATATGTATGTGGAAATCATTGCCGATGGTTGCCATTTGCCACCAGAGCTTTTGAAACTGATCGTAAAAATCAAAGGCCCAGATAAGGTCTGTCTTATTACGGACAGCATGAGAGCTGGTGGTATGCCTGATGGTCAAACCTGTTGGCTTGGTGCAGTCGGAACAGGTGTTGAGTGCATCACGGAGGATGGCGTTGCCAAGCTGATGGATCGCTCTGCATTTGCAGGCTCGATCGCCACAGCTGATAGACTTGTCAGGAATATGATCAACCTTGCAGGTTGCAGTCTTGTCGATTCTGTAAAGATGATGACACTTACACCCGCAAAGCTTCTGAAGATAGATGCTGAAAAGGGATCGATTGCATTGGGTAAGGATGCAGATCTGCTTGTATTCGATGATAACATCAATCTTGCGAACATCATGGTTCGCGGTCAGTTGGTTAAATAAAGGTAGTATCTTTTCGTTTATCTATATAAGACTTGCCAGATTGTTGAGAGGAGACAGTCTGGCATTTTTGCAATTTTGTGGACTACCTGCGACAGAAAAGCATAAAAACTTAAACATAATAACTGACTATAATTGTGTTCATAATAGAGTTCCAAAGGAACATCTAGGTAAGCAAAGACTCTAGGATATGTATTTTTTTCTAAACTAATAAGAGCCCTCGATTGATATCTTGGGCTCTTGGTTTTACAACAATGCTAGCGTTTGTCTATAAGCATGCGCTATTTGAGATCCAGAATCTCTTCTTTAGTAAGCATGGTCATTGCTGAGATTGTATCTATATCGAAGTTTGAAGCAAGCATACGCCTTGCAGTTGCAATTTTTTCAGCATCGATGCCTTCTCTTTTGCCTTCGGCTCTACCTTCGGCTTTACCTTTTGCAAGGAGCTTCTCAGCCTCCTCCTTGTGATATTCCATGAACTCTT
>CAKQTE010000025.1 GCA_934276485.1 uncultured Spirochaetales bacterium
TGTATTCTCCACTCACTTTTGTATAATGTGACCGACAAAAACGGATAATCTCTACAAAGAAAAACGTATAATCATACCGCTGAAAATGGATAACACCACCAACGGAATCGTAGAACAATTCAATCAAAATCAAGCATGGTACAACTCTTATAATGAACTGTAGGATTCGTGGAATCCTATATTTTTATTAGGAGGGCCTCATGTTCAATGATTACAGAAAGCTCATTCAGCTCTATGGAAATACCAAGAGCAAGAATGAAATAGCAACAATAATGAGGTGCAAATGGGAAACGGTTCGGGATGCAATAAGACGTCTCGAGGATGTATGGGGAAGCCTTGATTCTATCCCTAGGGACTTGTCGAACGAAGACATCGCACGGGCATTGCGGAATTCCAGCAAAAACAGCAGTGACTATCTTCCAATAGACTATGACGAATGTCTGAACCAGCTCCGAAAGGGAAAGAGCAAGACCGAAATCTGGGATGACTACATCAAGGAAGCTGAAAAAGCGGAGAAGCAGGGATACAAGATGAGCAGATTCAACGAACTGCTCAACGACTATTCATCAACCAAGGACATCCCTGCCAGATTCGAGAGGGTCCCTGGCATAAAGGGAGAGATTGATTGGGTTGGAGACAAGGCCCACCTGATTGATGACAAGACGGGGGAACTGACTGATGTCCATATTCTTGTGATAGCACTTCCATACAGTGGGTATTTCTATGCAGAGGGATTCATTGACGAAAAGATTGACAGTTTCTTGCAGGGACACAAGCATGCATTCGAATTCTTTGGAGGGGTTCCTCTGGTGCTTGTTCCAGACAATTGCAAGACCGCAGTGACAAAGGGGCGATACAAAAGCGATGACGGATTCGTACTGAACGAAAAGTACAAGGCGCTAGCAGACCATTATGGCGTTTCTGTAATGCCCGCGAGAGTAAGGAAGCCAAAGGATAAGAGTGTTGTGGAGAGAACCGTCCAGATACTGGAAAAGGATATCCTTCCAGAGCTCGATGCATTGGACATCTATACGCTAGAGGAGTTCAACATGCTGCTTCTGAAGAAGGTTGAAAGGAGACTCAAGAGACCATATACGAAAAGATATGGTTCCAGGGAGAGCATATTCCTGGAAGAGGAAAAACAGTCACTGCAGCCTCTTCCCGCCTTTGAGTTTCAATGCTATTCGGAGAAGATTGCTGCAGTGGGCAGAGACTCCTACATCCAATACCAGAAGGCCTTCTATAGTGTTGCAGCACCATACATCGGCCAGAATGTCATCGTAAGGGAATATGATGGTCGCCTCTACATCTATAATAATAGCAGAGATTTGATTGCAACCCACAACAAGGCTTTGAAGGAGTGGTCGAGAGTCACAGATGACAGCCATCTGCGCTATGACATTTCCAGATACGGAGGATTCTCGGAGAAGGAGTTCATTGTCAAGGCCTCAAGATTCGGGGAGCCCATGGTCGAATGGACTAGAATGGTCCTTTCATCAAGACAGCACGTCTCTCATTCGTTCAGAACGCTGGTTGGTGTATTTGCCAAGCTCGATGGATATCCTTCCGATTCGATATGCATTGCCGCCTCTACCGCCCAGAGACAGAGAATTACGTCCGCAAAAGGATTCCTTGCTATTCTTCGTTTCCAGAATGAAAGGACTTCATCCATTCCTGACGATGTATACATCTCACGCAGCTGATAAGGAAAGCATAAATGAACGAAATCAATATCGATACGATGGCTCTCATGGAGTCAATCTCAACACTGAGCGTAACAAACATAAACGAAAGGTTTTCCCCTGACATGTCAGTGAGGGATGTTATTGCAACAATACAGGAGGAGGCCTCAGTCTTCAGCAACGAGAGATTCGAACGCTACCTGAAGAGAAGCAAGATCGTCACACCGCACTACATTCAGGATTTCAAGGTCCTAAAGGAAAGAACCGTCGATTTTGAATACCTGCAACAGTTGAACACCCTCTCCTTCGTCAACGAGGAAAGGAACCTGATCATATATGGACCTTCTGGTACTGGAAAGACGTGGATTGGCAAGATGATTGCAACAACTGCATGTTCTAAGGCTCTTAGGGTCAAATGGATTGAGTTCCCGGATCTATATGAAGAACTTAGCAGGCTGTACTCATCACTGGAGAAACAGACACTTTCCAGCAGACTAGCATATTACAGCAGGTTTGACTTGCTCTGCATCGACGAGTTTCCATCTGTGTCAAACATGAACAGCATGCTTGTCCAACAGATCTTCAATGTTCTGTACAAGAGCCATTGCAGCCTTCTGATCTGCACTCAGATGAATCCTGATAAGATTGATTGTGTTTTTGACAATGGTCTGGGCGAATCGATTCGAGGAAGAATACTGGAAAGAGCAAAGCGTCTGAAGGTCGATGGAGAGGATTTGCGATTACATGAATCTCTAATCCATTGATACTCTAAAACCTTTTTGGAGGGGGGCTCCGATTTTATCGGTCTTCCTCTCCATTTTTGTCGGTCACGCTATACTTTAAATTCGAAAGAAAACACAAATTCTATAAATGGGTAATTAAATAAAATCGAACAAATCCGTTTTATCAATACCAATGTATTGATCAATAGAAATAAGAATAAGATATACAAGTAATTATGATGAGCATGGCCAAGTACTGATAAAAATTCTTAAATTTTAGTTGAATACACTACTACCGTTTGTGTTAAAATAATAACAGAAAATTATAGGAGGTTGATGATGGCACTTGTAATTACTATTGGTCGTGAATTCGGTTCAGGCGGAAGAGAGCTAGGAAGAAGACTTTCTGAAGAATTAGGGATTGCATATTACGATCAGGAGATTTTAAAGGAAATTGCAGAACGCACCTCTCTTTCAGAAAGCTACGTTAGGGAAATCATAGAAAAGCGCCCATTCGCATCATATCCAATTCATGTTGGAAGAACTATGCATCCAATGGGAAATCCAATCCAGGATCAAACTGCATTAATCTACCAGCAGCAGAGCGAGACTATTAAGTCTCTTGCTTCAAAAGCAGACTGTGTAATTGTCGGTCGCTGTGCAGACTACATTCTAAGAGAACAGAATCCATTCAGAATCTTTGTCTATGCTGATATGGAATACAAGATCAAACGATGTAAGGAAAGAGCTCCTGAAAATGAGAACCTTACAGACAGAGAACTTGAGAAGATGATCAAGACTGTAGACAAGAACAGAGCTCGCTACTACGACTTCTATACTGGAAACGATTGGGGCGACAGAAGAAACTACGATCTATGTATTAATACAACTAATATCTCGATCAAGGCTTCAGCTCACTCGCTAGCACAGTTTATCAAATCAAAAGACGAGAAATAAACAATCACATACTCCGCAGCAGCCACCAACCGGTGGCTGTTGTTGTTTATGATAGTCATAACATTTTCATCTCTTCGAATGTCGCCTCATCAGATAGTCTCTCGCTCATGAGAGCACACTTCTCACGAAGAGAGTCTATGTCGTAGGGCCTCTCTGTGACATCAATCATCATCACAGAAAGTGGAACATTCATCAGGCCTTTCTTTCCTGGAGTTGTATCTGTTATGAAAAGAACATCCAAAGTATATCCAATCTCATCATCACTAAAATATTCAGATAGAAGTTCAGTTTGTCTATAAGCCTTTATCTCAAGAGCCCTATCGAAAACCCATAGGTATTTAATCTGGCGTAAGACGCAAGCAGGTGCGTAGCGTCTGAAGCTTGGGTCTAATTCCCCGACCCTTGGGTCGAGATATATAATGAGGTTATGAGAGATGAGCATGTAGCGAAAAGCCATAACCGAACATTGCTTCTTTACCATCTTGTGTTTCCGTCAAAATACAGAAGAAGCGTATTCATCCCAGAGGTGGAGGAAACGCTCAGGTGGGTGTGCCTTGAGATAGAGAAGCGGTATGAGATAAGGTTTGTTGAGATAGGCATGGAGGAAGACCATGTGCACCTGCTGGTGCAGGGTGTTCCTACAATGCCTGTGACTAGGATAGTCACGATAATAAAGAGCATTACTGCGAGAGAGATATTCAAGGCACACCCGAGGATCAAGAAAGATGTGCTATGGGGTGGGAACCTGTGGACTTCTGGCTACTATGCCAACACGGTTGGCATGTATGCCAGCAAGGACACGATAAAGATGTATATTCAGAATCAAGGGAAAAAAGAGGATTCTTACAAGAAACTATATGAATCGCAACCTGAGCTAGATTTTGGCATGTAGGCCAAAATCTATACAAGATGGTGAAGCCGCTAGGCTTCCGATACCTCGACCCTTGGGTCGAGGAGGTTCATT
>CAKQTE010000026.1 GCA_934276485.1 uncultured Spirochaetales bacterium
GGAATGTCTGTCTCTGAGATATCTTCCTCTGTCGGATTCTCTTCCTCTAGCTATTTTTCTCAACGCTTCAAGCTAACTCTTGGTATTACACCAATGGAATTCAGATCAGGCATTAAGATGTAAAAAAGGCAACCCACCTTGCATCCAATGATGCAACACGAGTTGCTCTATATCTTTAAGGCTCTGGAATCCCACACCTACAGGCAGCCTTTGCATACTCTGTAGTCCATTACCATATTTTCATATCTCTCTAATCATTTAACTAGTGCTGAGGACAATATCACTTTGACAAAACATTGTCTAGCCCCCATCTTTTTCATGTTAGGACAAGCCTTTTTCTATAAGGGCTTCTTTTAATTCGCTGAAGCAGCCTTGGATATCCGCAGTTACATAGTACTTCATGATTTATTCTACAATTACTTGAAGTAACTCAAGAAGCTCTGGAATATCATTGGCAATAGTATCATATACTACAGCCAAATCTACATTGCCATATTCGTGAACAATTTTGTTTCGCATACCTTTCATTGCTCTCCATGAAATGCTCTTATTGTTTTCCTTGAATTCAGTAGTCAGCTTATCAGAATTTTCTGATACTTGAATCAATCTAAACATAACAGAATCTATGAGTATCTCATTATCTTCAAGTTCTTTCTTTGTCAGACCTTTTGTATGTTCTAGAATGAAAGCTAGGTCCGTTATAATTTTCTTAATGTAATAGTAATTATCTTTTTTGTTATCCATAAATCTTTACACCATCTTTAAGTATTTCATTCATTAAATCAGGATTGTTATTTAACTGTTCAGGCTTCAAAATATCGACTTTTTTCTTTAATCCTTCCCGCATAGTTTCAACCAGGTCAAAAAAGCGCATGCCTGAAATAGATGTGGAAATCAATAAATCAACATCACTTGTTTCAGAGGCTTTTCCTTTTGCATATGAACCGAATAAGTAGCAATACTTTACGTCGAAATCAGCAAAAACTTTACTGCAGATGCTTTTGATCTGTTGAACAGTCAATATGCCATTGTTTTCATCAATAAATCCATATTGCTCCAGTTTTTGCATCATAAATGCATATTTCATGGTAGAAGCTTTAGATTCGTCTGTCTCGTAATTTTGGTAAGTTCGAACAGGAATACCGAGATATTTGGCGCATTCTACTTGCGTCATGTTCTTTTGCTTGCGAAGATCTCTCAGTGTCATCTTTATCACCTCTACATTTACTTTAATGCAAAGCATAGAAATACGCAATGAAAATATGCAGTTATTGCGTGTTATGTGAATTTATTATACGCAATAGTTGCGTATTTATCCAATAATATTATGCAAAAGTTCAGACACTCCCAATTCTGTTATTCAGCTAAAATCATGGCTCAATGAAAATGATGTCGAGATTGATAGCCTTGGCAAAAAGGATGTCAAGGAACTTATTTCTACTTCATTCCCGAAGATGTAAACGACGTCTTAAAATTGAGGCTTCAACTATCAAAGTCATCAATCAAGAAATATCAAGCTATGGTTAATATCGTGTGCAATGATGGGCGAACTAGAGGTATGTTTCAGTTCTATGGAGCAAACAGAACAGGAAGATGGAGATTGGTCATCGATCATGCATAGCCATTCAATTTCCGAGATGATGTTCATCACAGGAGGAAAAGGAAGTCTGATCATGCATGACAGAGAATACACTCTGGAGGCAAATGACTTTGTCTTCATTCCACCTCATGCACTTCATACTGAAAAATCATCATCCAGCTCCCCATTGGAATACTATGTTATGGGTGTTGCTGATATCC
>CAKQTE010000027.1 GCA_934276485.1 uncultured Spirochaetales bacterium
ATACTGTCTTTGCATCCGCAGGAATGGATATCAGGATGGAGGAGATAGTCTCCCATGGAAGGATAGATGCAGTGGCTGAAAGCAAGGACTGTACATATATCCTAGAGTTCAAGAAAGACAAAACTGCGCGCGATGCAATCTCTCAGATCAGGGCTAATCACTATGCTGATAAGTTCCTATCAAAAGGAAAGAAGATAAAACTCATTGGAATCAACTTCTCATCCAAAGATAGGAACATCGATGACTATCTAGTGGAAGAACTTTAATTTAGGTTTATTGATATTGCAAATAGTAAGTTAGGGGCTACATTTTGGTGTAGCCTCATTCTTTCTTCTGTCCTTTTTGAGTTGCTCATAAAACAGATTGGCAATAAAAACTCAACGATTTTTAAGGAAATTGCTGAAATCAACTAGCAAGAATCGAAGATAACGGCTTTATATATTAGGAGGTCGTTATGACGAATAATAAATCATTTCAAGAAGAAGCTAAGATTTGCTATACTGATGACATGGCAAAGCTGATAGAAACATCATCATACACATTCGAGAAGCTTCTAGATCTGGACAGACTTTATGTAGACAAAACGCAGTTCTTCTATAAATTGATCAAAACCCAGTCAGCAGTCTTTGTCTCCAGACCAAGACGATTTGGAAAAAGCTTAGCTGTCAGCATCTTTGAAAGTATATTCCAAGGAAGGAAAGAACTCTTTGACGGTCTATACATAAGCCGAACAGATTATGGCTGGAAGAAGTATCCTGTAATAAGGTTCAGCTTTGGATCTTTTGCTGCCAAAAATGCAAAGGATTTGGAATATGAGATTTTATATACATTGAATTCCATTGCAAGACAGTATGGCATAAAACTGGAAGAGCAGAATCGTGTTAATTTTGCATTTCAAGAACTAATCAAGACAATGTCAAAAGATGGAGATGTTGTCATCCTTGTTGATGAATATGAGAAGGTAATAACAGACAACATCTACAATGAGAACATCGAGGAGATGAGGGATGTCCTTAGCTCATTCTATCAAGTGCTGAAGGATATGGAGACATATATTCGCTTTGTCTTTATAACCGGTGTTACAAAGTACACGAAGCTTTCACTCTTTTCAAAGATGAACAATCTTAGGGACATCTCGATGGAATATGAATATGCAGAGATGTTTGGATACACCCAAGAAGAGCTTGAGCATTACTTTGCAGAGCATATCGAAGAGAAGATGGAGATATGCAGCCTAGATAGAGAAACACTACTTGAGAAAGTAAGACTCAACTACAATGGCTATAGGTTTGCGCCATTTGCAAGAACAGTATACAACCCTGTCTCGATTGGAAGCTTCATGAGCTCCAAGGGCCGAAGCTTCAGCAATTACTGGATCTCCACTGGCGGCATGGTATCAATGCTTTACGATATCGCATCCAGGTGTTCATTCAATATCATAGGGGATTTATCACAGCCATTGGACGAGGAGGATTTCTCGTCGTTTGATATTCTTGATGTGGCAAGAGGAGAGGTGGATGCTACATTCCTGAAGTGTCTTATGTATCAGGCAGGATATCTGACGATAGCAAAGGGACTGGATGATGGAACTGTTGTTCTTTTGGATTTCCCAAATAGGGAAGTGAGAAGATCCTACAATGCCGGCTATTTCGAATACGAGACAAAGGTTCGCTCATTCCGTACAGATGGAAAGGGAGTACAGTTCTCATTGGAGAATGATGATGTTCAGGAGTCGATGAAGAAGCTGAAATCGATGTTTGCAGGAATACCAACATTTGTATACACGAACGCAGAGAAGAATGTTTCTGAGTATTTCTATCAGGTTCTATTCTATACTGTCTTTGCATCCGCAGGAATGGATATCAGGATGGAGGAGATAGTCTCCCATGGAAGGATAGATGCAGTGGCTGAAAGCAAGGACTGTACATATATCCTAGAGTTCAAGAAAGACAAAACTGC
>CAKQTE010000028.1 GCA_934276485.1 uncultured Spirochaetales bacterium
GCAAGAAGAGCAACCAATGCAATAGAAAGAATCTTTTTCATTATTTCCTCAAAAGGAGTATAGGGAATAATTACTTGCAATATAAATAAATATCATTGCGAGTAAAGAATATGGTGTAGAAATTCAAAGGTCTTTGGCTTTTGTTGTGAAATAATGCATCTTAGTATAATAGGAGGGACAGTATGGCACATAGAACACAATTCTATGTTTATAAGAGAAAGAAAACCAAAAGAAGTTATTGGTATGTTTGTTACCTTGATCCTGTTACAGGTAAGCAGGGGAATGCAAAGTCCATTGATGTTTTGAAAGAGAGACTAGGAGAGATGGATTTTCGTACAGTCACTAGAAGGGATGAGGCTGTGATCATAGCGCAGCATGCTCTCGATAAAGGTCTGATCTATAGTCCAGTTGCAGGAATATCTTATGCAGAATATTGCTTGAGATTCTGGGATTTTGATAACTCTGAATATATTGCGATGCGCAACTATTCAAAGCCAAATTCAATAGGACGTGAATATGCTAACAATATGGTCTATTCCCTGAACAAACATATCATTCCTAACATTCCTAAAGGATTAAAACTACATCAAGTTACGACAAGTCTATTGGAGTCTCTTGTTCGTAATCTATATGAAAAAGGATTGGCATCCGGTAGCGTACAGATCATAGCATATTCATTCTTGCTACCTTTGAAGGAAGCAGAAAGAGTAGGACTTATAGAAAAGAATCCTGCTAAGAGAATGATGAAGATATCACGAGTAGAGAAGATCAGAGGGTGCTTAACACATGAAGAGCTAGCTCGGTTATGCAAAGCTTTAGAAGAGCATAAGTGTGATATCTTCCCATCATACTATCTTGCAATATTGCTAGGCATTGTGACTGGAATGCGTTCTGGCGAGATTCGTGCACTCAATGTATCAGACTTGGTTCCATCCGGTCTTGATGGTTGGACAAAGATCAATATAGTTCATTCAATTGCTCCATTTACAGGCTTGAAAGAAACCAAAGGTAAATACGATAGAGCAGTTCTTATTCCAGATAGCATCGCAACAGAACTTATGGGTAATGCAAATGAAGAAGGCTTATTGCTTCCATCGAAGCAAAAGGGTGGATATATATCAGCGCCAACACTTCGCTCAGAGTTCTATGCACTGCTACAGGAAATAGGTATCGATAACGATGAAAGAGAGAAGAGAAACATAACATTCCATTCTCTTCGTCACACGTTCTCCACCCTTGGACGAGACTACAACATATCACAAGAAGATAGAATGGTTGTTCTTGGGCACAAAAGCGTTGAGATCAATGATCGCTATACCCATGAATCAATAGAAGCATTGAAGAATGTAGCATCGTTGACAGACGTGTTATTTTCGCTTGTTCGAAGTGCAGATATTAGTGCAGTTTTCTAGCCAAAAAGAAAGCTTCCTCGTCTTAGAGAAAGCTTTATGGATTAGAATCTTCTATCACTAAGAATCAGAAATGACGATGGCCTGTCGAGAAATAGATGTACATCGTGTCCTTGTCTTAAAGCAGCGCAGGGGGAAGCTGCTGTCATATCATCATAGAGGGCCATTGCAACAGCGCGCGCCTTTCTCTGATCTGGGCATGCACAGATTATGTGCTTGCTGGAAACAATCTCCCTAATTGACATCGTAATAGCTTTCTCTGGAACTTCTTCTAGAGTCTTGAACCAGCCTTCGCTAACTTGTTGGCGTCTGGATCTCTTCTCAAGCTCTACCACAATATAAGGATTGTCGGTAATGAAATCTGCTGGAGGATCATTTAATGCAAGATGTCCGTTTTCACCAATACATACAAAAGATACATCCAATGGATAATCCTTCATCTTCTCGTTTAGCTCTTTTATTGTTTCATGAACCTTTGACTTATCAGGATTGATTCTTGTAATTGATCCAACTGGAGGAATCTTTGATAGAAATGCATCATTTAGAAAGTTATATGATGATGCTTTATGGTCTTTTGATATCCCTACATATTCATCTAAAAAGAATACATTGACCTTTGACCAATCGATGCCTTCTTCCTTGCTAAGTGCATTCAGGGTTTGCATCTGGCTTGTTCCAGTGACAAATGCAAGATTAGCACAGCCATTTTCTGCAATAGCTTCTCTTATCTCTTCAGCTCCTGTTTTAGCTGCTTGCACTCCTAAATCCATTCTGTCTTCACAAATGGTTAGTCTCATGAGAATCCTCCGTCAACATAGCGTATCTTAACTAAAATAATAGAATTTGTAAAAGAAGTGAATTTAGAAGTTGACAATATAAAAAAGTAGGTTAATATACTAATATATTAGTTAGAAAAACAAAGTATAGGAGATTATCAATATGCAGATGACTTTGAGATGGTTCGGTGACAAGTTTGATTCAGTCAAGCTTTGGCAGATTAGACAGATTCCAGGTGTTACTGGTGTTATTACTACTCTTTATGATATCCCAGCAGGAGAGGTATGGCCAATCGAGCGCATCCAGGCTTTGAAGAAAGAAGTTGAGGATGCAGGCTTAGAAATTGCTGGTATCGAATCTGTAAACATCCATGATGAGATCAAGATTGGCACACCAGAAAGAGAGAAGTACATCGATGCATATATCGAGACACTCGAGAATCTCGCTAAGTGTGATATCAAGCTCGTATGCTATAACTTCATGCCAGTATTCGACTGGACAAGAACAGACCTTGCAAAGATGCGCCCAGACGGATCTACTGTTCTTGCTTACGATCAGAGTGTTGTTGACACAATCGATCCTCAGGTTTTCTTCGATCAGACAAATGACAGCTCAAATGGCTTTGTAATGCCAGGTTGGGAGCCAGAGAGACTTGCTAAGGTAAAGGAACTATTCAAGGCTTATGAAGGCATTGACGAAGAGAAGCTCTTTGACAACCTAGTTTATTTCTTGAAGAGAATTCAACCAGTATGTGAAAAGTACGGTATCAAGATGGCAATCCATCCTGATGATCCAGCTTGGCCAGTATTTGGACTACCAAGAATCATCACATCTAAGGAGAAGATCCTAAAGCTCATGAAGGCTGTTGATGCTCCATTCAATGGTCTCACATTCTGTGCAGGTTCATTTGGAACAAATCCTGAAAATGATCTTCCTGGAATCATCAGAGCACTTCCTGGTAGAGTTCACTTTGCACATGTTAGAAACCTTCATCACTTTGCTCCTGGTGTATTTGAGGAAGCTGCACACCTATCATCAGATGGTTCATTTGACCTATATGAGATCGTAAAGGCTCTCTACGAAACAGGTTTTGATGGTCCTATCAGACCAGACCATGGAAGAATGATCTGGGGCGAGAAAGCAATGCCAGGATATGGTCTATATGACAGAGCTTTGGGCGCTTACTATATCCAGGGTCTCTGGGAAGCAATCGATAAAAACAAGAAGAGTATGGAAGGCTAAAGAGTGCGACAAACATCCAGTCAGATCATCTATAACATCATCAAGGACGATATCATCTATCTAAGACGAAAGCCTGGAGAAGAGCTGAATATCAAGACACTTTCAGAGGAAATGGAAGTGTCTCGTAGTCCTGTTAGAGATGCGTTGATGATTCTGCAAAATGAGGCCTTGGTTGACATGATCCCTCAAAGAGGATGCTGGGTGTCTCTAATCAATCTAGATAGAGTAGACGAAGAAAGACTTCTTCGTCTCACTTTAGAGCGATGTGTATGCGAGCACCTTTCAGGAAAGCTAAAGAAGTCAGATATTGCAAAGATCCAATATTGCATTCAAGTTCAGCGCGAGAGTTTGGAAAAGGGCGACATGCAAAACTTCTACGCATATGACGATGAGATGCATCACGTCTATTTCAAGGCTTCCGGACTTGAGAATTTCTGGAACCTTTGGATACGAGAGACTGGCAACTATAGGCGTGTCAGACTACTATCTTTCGACGCTGAAGGTAGTGCTGAGAGAAACATCCAGCAGCATGAAGAGCTGCTAGATGCATTCGAGAGAGAAGATTTCAAGTGTGCTTACGATATTCTAAGTGAGCACATCATGAAACTAGACTATGAAAAGAATGAAATCATTAAACATCATTCTGATTATTTCTTGAGGTAAGAGATGAAATTAAACAGAAATGAATTAAACAATGCTGTTTGGAGTGAGAAGGGCTATAAGGTTCCTTCCTTTGATATCGATTGCATAAGAGCAAATACTTATGCATCTCCAATCTGGGTTCACTTCGGTGCTGGTAATATCTTCAGAGGCTTTCCAGCACGCCTTGAGCAGAACCTAATTGAAAAAGGTCTTTCAGATAAGGGTATCGTTGTAGCAGAAGGTTTTGACTATGACATCATTAAGGATATCTACAATAAGTATGACAACCTTACATTGCTTGTAACACTAAAGGCTAATGGATCAATTGACAAGGAAATCGTTGCATCTGTTACAGAAGCTTATCCTTGTGACTATCAATTCAAGGATGAATGGAATCGCTTTGTTGAAATCTTCAAGAACCCATCATTGCAGATGGTTTCATTCACTATTACAGAAAAGGGATATGCTCTAACAAAGCCAAATGGAGAGTATTTCCCACAATATCTTGAGGATTTTGTTGCAGGCCCTGGATATGGAAAGATGATGCTTTCACGCCTTGCAGAGCTTTTGTTGTATAGATTCAGGGAAAACAAGGCACCAATTGCTTTGGTTTCCATGGATAACTGCTCTCATAACGGCGAGAAAGTTGAAAAGGCTATGCATACAATTGCATCCGAGTGGGTTAAGAATGGTAAGGTAGAGAAAGAGTTCCTTGATTGGCTCAAGAGCTCAAGCGTTTCATACCCTTGGTCAATGATCGATAAGATCACTCCACGTCCAGATGCATCAGTGTCAAAGATGCTTGAAGCTGATGGTTATGAGTGTGCTCAGCCAATCGTAACAGGAAAGGGAACTTACATTGCTTCATTTGTTAATGCAGAGGAAGCTGAATATCTTGTTATTGAAGACAATTTCCCTAATGGAAGACCTCAGCTAGAAGAAAGTGGCGTATATTTCACCACTCGTGACACTGTAAACAAAGTCGAGAAGATGAAGGTTTGCACATGTCTTAATCCTTTGCACACAGCTCTTGCTGTATATGGTTGCTTACTTGGCTACAACCTCATTTCAAAGGAAATGCAAGATAAGGACCTAGTAGCGCTAGTTAATAGAATTGGCTATGTTGAAGGACTTCCTGTTGTAGTAGATCCTGGTATCATCAATCCAAAGTCATTCATTGACGAAGTATTGAATGTTAGAATTCCTAATCCATTCATGCCAGATACTCCTCAGCGTATTGCTACCGATACTTCCCAGAAGCTTGCTATCAGATTTGGAGAGACTATCAAGGCATATAAAGCACAGGGCTTGGATATGAATAACCTTAAGGCTATTCCTCTAGTATTTGCTGGCTGGCTAAGATATTTGATGGCAATCGATGATAATGGAGATGCATTCACACCATCTGCTGATCCTCTTCTTGAGTATGGAATGGAATGTGTAAAGGGAATCACACTAGGCTATGAAGGCTCATTTGATTCTGTAAAGGCAATTCTTTCAAACGAGAAGATCTTCGGTGTTGATCTATATGAGTATGGACTTGCAGATCTCACACTTGATTACTTCAAGAGAATGATCGCACATAAGGGTGCTATCAGAGAGACACTTGAAACATACCTAGTAGTTTGTAACATCTAAAACTTTTAATATATCAATCTTTATGTTATCTTGGTTTTAGCTTAAAATTAGGAGGCATAGGTATGTCAAAATATAGAAAACTTTCAATATTCTTAAATGAAAGAGA
>CAKQTE010000029.1 GCA_934276485.1 uncultured Spirochaetales bacterium
TAAAACTTCCCCAATTTATTGTACTATAGAGTCTCTGAAACAGGATTCTTTCTAGGTCTACCTCTCTTTTTCTTTGGTGCACTTGGATCAGGAAGAGGCTTGGTTCTCTTTCTTCCTCTCTTCTTAGGCTCTGGCTTTTTAGCCGGTATAGAGAGTCCTAGCGCCTCGAGCTCAGGGAATACTCCTTCACTAACATTCTTCCAATACTTATCGTCAGAGCTGGCAGGATCAGGAGCATCAACTTTTCTCCAGCTATCTGTCAAGTCTTCCATCAAGTCGCTATAAGAAAGCTTTTTTAACAATTCTGCATTCTCAAACTTGTTAACTATCCTTGTAGAAATAAGAGTAGCAATGAAGTTGACAAACTCGCTTCCAATCAATGAGAAGTCACCTTGCTGCCTTGTCCTATCAAGACATTCATCGCTCTTGTAGTGCCTGAACACAAGCTCAAGAAGCCACCTCCTCTCATAGCATTGGTAAATAGTAAGTGGCTCTGCATCCAGGTCCGACTCAAATACGATCAGTCCTGACTTTTCAAGTGTTTCATTGAAGTCATCAATGGAAAATTTATCTTTGTTCTTGTCAAAGAATCCATTCTCTTCACCATGGGCTTTGCTCATGTCTTTGTAGGAATAAAGGAACCTTCCACCTTTTATTTGCTTCTTCTTGTAAAGAATTCTTTTCGTAACTCCAGTAAGAGCACCTTCCCATGAGAGCATATCATTGCTTTTAATTCTGGAGTCTGACCTTTTTAGTGGAATCAGAAAGTGCAAGTCCGGATGTTCCTTTAGATCATTCGCTATTTTTGAAGACGGGAATCCTTTATCAGCTACTACTATACCTTTATATATATGGTTGTGGTTAATAAAAGCTGAAAAGCTTGTTCCATCGATGAAGTTGCCTCTGAACACTTCAGCACATATTGGTTCTCGCTTTTCAATATCATAAGCATAAAGAACAGATAGGTCCTTGCATCCTTTTATTCTTGCTTTGTGGGAATACGAAGATAAGTCATTAACAATACTTGTGTCTTGCTTAAGTGTTCCATCAATTGCTATATGCTCATCCTCTCCTATAGCTTTCATTCTAAGCTCATAGAACTTCTCTCTCTTCCTACCATCCTCTCCAATCTTTTCAAATAGTGTACCTACAGTATTCTCACTTAATGCAAGATTCGGATACCAATGGCTAAAGAAAGTCCTACTATATCTATTGGCAATTCTTCCAGCTACAATACCTGGCTTTATTATTCTTATTGCAGCAATAACAAATATTCTTATTGCATCAGAGAGCTCATAAGCACTAAGTAAGTCATTAACTACATCTTCAGACAAATCTTTTATAAGCTTGCTTGAACCATATGAAAGTGCATCCGGACCTTTAGCTGCTGTCTTCTCTTCAAGAGAGACATATTTACCTTCAATGATATGACCAATAATCTTTCCATTCATTGGTTGAGGGTTTCCACCACTGACATAGGTAACACCTCTTCTTTCCCTAACGGCATAGCGATAGACAGTAGCATTACCTGTATCGATGACAACTGTATTCTTTGGTCTTTCAACTTTTCTTATTTCTTCTGGTACACTCATAATAAGCCTTCTTTAATATAGGACAATAATAACATATATTGTCCTATATATAAAGAGGTGATTAACAAAATCGGAAAGAATATCTCAATACCCTCAAGGGGGTAGTACACAGCAAAGCAAGCCTTCCTTGACAGAAATTATCAATCAGAGGAAGGCTTTGAATTAAAAATCATCGATTAAAGTGCTGAAATAGTGTTTTACTTAGGTTTTCTATAGTTCAATGGATTGGGGAAGTTTTATATATTATTTGTTGCTAATTTAACCCAATATTGAAAAATGGGTTCATAAAGGAACTCATAGTGAGAAATAGAATTATTTCAATGTGTAATCTGCTCTGCAATATATGAAGTAGTACAGAAGAAGACAAACATTTCAAAGAAGAGGCAATACTATCTGGCATTGCAATTGGACGCGCAACTTGGGGTAGCACCACTACTACTCTTTTATTAGCATATTCTGGAAGCTATATTGCACTACTTATGGTCTTTATGGCTGCACTTTAGCAATTGAAATTGCCAAAGCATAAATTCGTCATTTATTCTATTTCAAATTTACCCACACCGGGATTAAGTCAAATAATAGATGTACTCCAATTGCCATTATCAATAATAGGTTATTCATTGAAAAACCATCAACTTAACAGATACTTACGGGGAGAGAACAACATCATAAAAAACAGGAGTTATCGTTACAGAAATTGAAAAAAATACAATAATTGTATCGATAACTTGATAAATCAAGTCATTGTTTTATAATAATTCAATCAAGGAGTTGTATTATGAAACTTTATAAACGAGAGAAATATCTATCTAGAATGCGAGCGTTTTTCCATGACGATGACATCATCAAGGTCATTACAGGTATTCGAAGATGCGGAAAATCCTGTCTTATGGAAACCATTGCCGAGGAATTGAAAGACTCCGGCATTACAGAAAGCAACATCGTTTATATCGATCTAGACAAGAGAGAAAATAGAAATGTAAAAACAGCTGACCAGTTAGAGTCCTTGATTGAATCTTCTACTCAGATGGATGGAATGAAATATCTCTTCATCGACGAAATACAAAATGTCAAAGGTTTTGAGGAAGTAATCAATGGCTTTAGGACAGAAGGGGGATATTCAATTTTCATTACAGGTTCAAACTCCTACCTACTCAGTGGTGAACTAGTCACAAAACTAACAGGAAGATACCTTGAATTCGAGATGTTTCCTCTGACATTTGATGAATATGAAGAAATAAAAAGATTCTACGGTAAAGATATTAATGCAAACTCTGAAATAGAACTGAACAACTACATCTTGGAAGGTGGATTTCCGCGAACTGTTCAAATTGACAATCTTTCTGATAAAAGGACATATGTAAGAGGCATTATTGACGAAATCTTTGAAAAAGACATCAAAAGAAGAGTCAAGATAAAAGATATTCAATCTTTTGAGCTAGTCCGAAATTACATTATCAACAACTATGGTGCAACAACTAGTATTAATAGGCTTCATGAAGCTTTGGCCAAAAATGGGATGACCGTCAGCCGTGCAACTGTAACACGATATATTCAAATTTTGATAGACGCAAAAATTCTATATGAATGTAAACGATTTGATATAAAATCTAAAAAGTCACTTTCTGGCGAACAAAAATTCTACATCGCAGATTTGAGTTTTTATTTTGCATTAAACACAGACAATCGAATTAATTATGGGCCTGCATTGGAAAATATCGTATATCTATATGCTAGAAGCCTTGATTATGCAGTCAGCGTTGGCCGCATAGGAACACTAGAATGCGACTTCATTCTTCGCGATTTCGATATGGACTATGCCTATGTGCAGGTTGCATACAAAATG
Source organism: uncultured Spirochaetales bacterium (assembly GCA_934276485.1). GTDB lineage: Bacteria > Spirochaetota > Spirochaetia > Sphaerochaetales > Sphaerochaetaceae > Ornithospirochaeta. The sequence goes on from CAKQTE010000029.1 coordinate 3,439, forward strand.
CTGCAGAGTAAAGATACTGAAGATCGCGAATATCGACCATTAGAAAGGATAAGAGACAATTACAGAAAATATGTCATGACTACCGATTACATGATACAAAAACGAAATGGCATCAGCCATGTCAATCTAATGGATTTTATTGGTCATGGACTAAGGTTCTAATTAACATCAAAAGATCTAGTTAAATATAATTCAGTCCGACTCTGGAATTATCGTACCAAAAGAATTGAAGGATTTGTATTTGCAGAGAAAGCAAGAAGTTGAATTGATTTATCTAGCTCCAAACAATGGAGCTAGGAGTTTCTAGATTATTCAGATGCCCTCTTTCCCAAATATGCTGCAGAAATATCAGGATCTGACAGAAGTGCTTTTCCACTACCTTCCTTAACAATATTTCCATTTTCCAAGACATAGCAATAATCACAGATTGCAAGTGACTTGTTTGCATTCTGTTCTACAAGCAGAACCGTTGTTCCTTGTTTCTTGATATCCTGAATGATATCAAATACATCACGAACAACAATTGGAGCCAATCCTAGAGAAGGTTCATCAAGCATCAAAAGCTTTGGCTTAGACATAAGCGCACGGCTTATTGCTAGCATCTGCTGCTCCCCACCGGACAACGTTCCTGCATCCTGATGTTTTCTCTCTCCAAGACGAGGAAACAATTCAAACTGTTTTTGTATCTCTTCTTTGACATTGATATCCTTTACAGAGAAAGCCCCAAGACGAAGATTTTCCTCTACAGTAAGACCAGCAAAAATCCTACGCCCTTCAGGAACTTGCACTACCCCTTTCTTTACAATCTGATTACTCGCAGACGAAAGCTTCTCGCCATTAAATGTAACAGTTCCATTTCTCTTAACCATTCCACTTATAGCGTTTATAAGAGTGGTCTTTCCAGCTCCATTAGAACCAATGAGAGCGGTGATCTGCCCCTCTTCTACATTCAAGGAAACTCCATGGAGAGCTTCAATATAGCCATAAGATACATATAGATCCTTTACTTCCAATAGTGCCATGGCTTATTCCTCCTCTCCCAAATATGCGGCAAGAACATCAGGATTGACTTGAATCTCTGCAGGTGTTCCCTTTGCAATGGTTTTGCCAAAGTTCTGAACATAGAGATAGTTACATAGGTTCATTACCAAATCCATTCTATGTTCAATTACTATCAACGCAAGAGTTGGATATATCGCTTTGATCTCCTTGAGAAAATCAACAAGTTGCAAAACCTCTTCAGGGTTTAAGCCTGCTGCAGGTTCATCAAGAAGAAGCAGCTTGGGCTTGGATACCAAAGCTCTAGCGATCTCAACTCTTCTCTGAATGCCATATGGTAGGCTTGTAGCAAGAGTATCTGCATAGCAATCCAGCTTCAACAGCTTGAGTGTTTCAAATGCAACTTCGGCTATTCTTTTTTCTTCTTTCTGTCTTCTAGGTAAATGAAGAACTGCTTCAGAAATAGAGTACTTACCACCATGATCTAGGGCAACTTTAACATTGTCCAAAACAGATAGACCCGAGAATAGTCTTATGTTCTGGAATGTTCTAGACATTCCCATCCTAGCAACTGCAACTTGATCGCAATCATCAATTGATTGACCTAGGAAGCATATCGTTCCTGCTGTCTGTTTATAGATTCTGGTAAATACATTATAGATAGTGGTCTTTCCAGCTCCATTAGGACCTATGATGCCATAAGTAATTCCCTCTTTGACATCCATATTAAAATGATCAACGGCCTTTACACCACCAAAGTACATACATATGTCATTACATGTCAGAATTGATTCAGAGTTGTTCACTTTCCACTCCTCCTTGTTGCGCAGATGCGCTTTAAAAATCCAACAAGGCCCTTCCATGTAAACTCTTTTGTTCCCATAACCCCATTTGGCCTAAAGTTGATTACAAGAAGAATCAACAATCCATAAATTACAGTTCTGAATTCTTGAAGACTTACACCGAATATCTTAACAGTACGTAAAGTCTCCGGAATCAACTTCAATAAGAATGCAGCAAGAGCAGATCCTGTCAACGAGTTAGTACCTCCAAAGAACAGGAATATTTGCATCTCTGCAGATAGATTCCACGAAAATCCATCTGGGGTAATAACTCTATTTTTCAAACCATAGAGTATGCCTGCCAATCCACAGATAATAGAACCAATAACATATACCTTTATCTTGAGATGGTATACATCGACACCAAAACTCTTTGCAGCTGTTTCATCTGTCTTAAGGGCAATACACATGCGTCCAAAACGAGATTTCTTTAATGACCATGCAAAGAAAAGAACAAAGATCGTAATACCAATTATAAGCCAGAATACATTCTTGACTTTTGGAATTCTGGAAAAACCAATGGATCCATTTGTGTATTTATCCAGCATGATGATAATCGAAGACATCATCTCACCAAATCCCATTGTGATAAGAGCGAAATAGTCTTTCCTTAGCTTTAATGTAGGAACTGCAATTACATAAGCACATAGTCCGCTTACTGCAAGACCTAAAACAGATGTAACAAGAAGAGGAAGACCGAACATCTTTGCAACAACAAATGTAATATAGGCACTGATTGCCATATATGCAGCTTGTCCAAGACTAAACATTCCAGCTAGAGATGTGATGATAAATACTCCAGTAACACCAATGACTGAAATGCAGCTGTTCATGATAAGACCTAACTGATAGTTATTCATACTTGATTCCTCACACTTTTTCTTTCGCAAACTTTCCTGAAATGCCCTGTGGTCGAACAAATAGGAAAAGCAGCATGACAACGAAAGTCATAACAGGCGTCGAGAGAGAACCAAACTGAAAAGTCCAGAACATTTCAATAACACCAAGGGCAAAAGCTGCCACTATTGCGCCCCCTAGGCTACCTAATCCTCCAATGACAGAAGCTATGAATCCTTTGACCATCATAGTCTGTCCTAGATCTGGGTAAACACCATATTTACATCCAAGCAAGACTCCTGAAACACCAGCTAGGCATCCTGCGATCGAGAAGATCATGACAAGAATCAAGCTCGAGTTGATTCCCATGAGCTTACTAGTATCAGGATTGATGGCGACAGCTCTCATTGCAAGCCCTATCTTTGTCTTGTTGATAAGGAACATCAAAGAAGCAAGAAGAACTACGGATATAACAAGAATCATGGTATCCATCTTTGATACTTTCAAATAGCCAACATTGAATGTTGTTGTTTTGAATATCATTGGGAATGCAAGAGGGTTCTTGCTGAAAAACACGTTCAATACTGACGTGATAATTATCGAGATTGTTAAAGAGGCCAAGAAATAATAGATATTTGGACTCTTATGTTTTCTTATGCTCTTATAGGCAATCAAATCCAAGAAAAGAGCAAAAAGGATTCCAGAGATTGCTGTAACGATAATCGTAACCCATATTGGAGGAGGATTATCAAAGCTAGCCTGGAAAAAATAGCCGATGAAGGCACAAGCGCTGATCATTCCGCCATGGGCGAAATTACTGAATTTCAAAACACTGAATACAATAGCAAAACCTACTGCTATCAAAGCGTAGACTGCTCCTAGACATATTCCATTAATTAAAAGCTGCAACCACATTTTTACTGATATCTTATAGGATTGGTCCGGAGGAATAATTCCCCCGGACAATTGTCATTATTCAACCTTTTCGTAACCAACGATTACCATGTTCTTGTTTGCATCATAAGTTGCAATGTACATTCCCATGGTATCTGTTCTGTGCTGTTCGTTGATAGTAATCTTTACACCACCACTAAGCTCTAGATCTTTTGTCTGTGCGATGATAGAAGCAAGCTCTGCTCCATCTGTAGGATCTTTAGCCTTCTTCATTGCTTCTGTTAGCACGAGAACTGCATCCCATCCAAATCCAACATTTACCTGAGGGGAAGTTGTTCCAGTAGCCTTCATGTGCTCTGTAACCAACTGATTGATATTTCCTTCGTTTGGATTCAACATGTCGTAGTTCTGCAAGAAGTAGCAATCATAAACAGTGTTTTTAACCTGATTTGCAAAAGGAGGAGCCATTGTGTTTGCACCAACGATCTTTCCATTGTATCCTGCATCTCTAAGAGCATCGTATGCAATTACCAACTGACCAAGATAGTCGCTCAAAAATACAGTGTCTGCACCGGATGCAACAATCTTAAGAGCCTGAGCGCTATAGTCCTTGTCAGCCCAACCGAAAGTCTCATTTGCAACTACTGAATAACCTTTTGCTGTTACATACTTTACAAAAGGATCTGTCTGTGCCTTTGCAAATGCGTTACTAGGATTATAAAGAACTGCAAACTTCTTGCTTCCTAGTTCATTGATAGCATATGCAGCAAGATCCTCAGCTTGTTGAGAACAAGATGGCTCACATAGGAACATATACTCATATGTCTTTCCATTGTCAGGATTTGTTGTACAGATTTCATCCATAAAATGTCCAACAATTGGAATCTTATCTTCTTCTGAAAGCTCAACCCAAGCGGAAGCAGGGTTTGAAAGAGCAGGACCGATAATTGCACACACGCCGATTTCATCTACTAGCTTATGATATGCATTTAGACCTTCTGTAACATCGTTCTTACAATCCTGAGTATAGATTTCAATCATTCTTCCATTGATTCCACCATTCTCATTGATTATCTTGACTGCATATTCTGCACCCCAGGCATTTGGCTGTCCAGCATTGGATGCAGAACCACTTAGATCCTGAATACTACCAATCTTGATAGGTCCATCATTCTTTACTTCCTGAGATCCACCTGCAAATAGAGAGAATGCAACAAGAAGAACCAAAAGACAAGAGATAAGTTTCTTCATCCTTTCCTCCTTCAGATCAGGCCTAAACCTGTCTTTTCCAATTGTCTATGTTAGCCGCTATAAAGTCGTCATCAACAAGATGCGGATAACTTGCTATAACACGAGAAATCTCTTCAGATTGTCCACAAGAGAGAACTTCATTTTCATCTAGACATAAGATGTTTTTCATCAAGCCTTGACGTCTTAGAATCTCATGGATGCCCGGGATACAACCGGCAAACCCATTCTTTGGATCAAAGACTGCCTGGTTCATATCCGTAATCTGGGGGCCTAATGCCAACAACTCTGCATAATCGCCTGTTTTCTTTGCCATCTTTGCTTTTGCAAGCAATTCGACTGCTTTCTTTGTCCAAATACACCAATGCCCCAAGAGACCACCTACAAAGCTCTTGGAAACAATACCTTCTGGAGTCTTGAATCTAAATTCAGATACTAGATCGCTTACAATATTGTCATCATTACCTGTGTATAATGAGATTTCATCTCTTCTAGGACTATTGCATACAGCTCTCACGACTTCATTTGTTGTATATCTATTGAAAGATGCACATTTGATTCCAATAACATTAGGAATATTTGCAACGGAACACCAATAATCATATGAGAAAACTCTTCCACCACATGCAGATTGAAGATAGAAACCTATGACAGGAAGAACAGATGCAACAGCTCTTGTCCTTTCGATCATATATGATTCATCCATATCATCTAATCCACCTGGACTTAAAAGAATTGCATCAAAACCATTATCCTTAGCAATCTTGGCTTCCCTTACTGCTTGTTCAATCTTTCCACATGCCCCACATATTTTTATGATTGATTTGCCAGTTCTTTCTTCAAACCTATCAACTTCATCACTAACGATTGATATAACACGCTCAAAAAGACCACAATCGCGGATAGCAAATTGTGTACTATGAACAGCAGTAGCAATACCACCAGATCCAGCATTCAGATAATAGCGCATCAATAGTCGCTGCGCGTCTTCATCAAACTTTCTTTCATTATCCAAACTAAGAGGAGTTGCAGGAATAGCAGTTCCTATCCTGAAAACCTCTAGTGCCTTTTCATGATCGTGCATCAGTAACTACCCTTCCTTTCCTCAAAATGAGTTGGCTTATTTATATATGCGCCCCCATCCTTGATCCACTCTGCTTGCCACTCTATCATTGTATCCATGCTTACATTTGGATAACCCATCAAGGACATAGCCTCTGCAGAGTTTTCCAAATAGGAATTCCTTGCAGGTTCTCCTAGGAATGTAACTTCTTTGTCCAAGAGCTTTGCAAGCTTCAAAGCTGTTGCCTTCACCCCTGAGATTTCAGGGCCTGTGATATTGAGGATTTTCACTGGATTATCTGCATAGAGTAAACTTCTGAGAGCATATTCATTAGCATCACCTTGCCAAATACAGTTAAAACATGCATTTCCAAGTTCAATCGGAGTTTCTTCTACAACCTTCTTGGCTATATCTGAAATAACACCATACTCAAGTGCAATGGCATAGCTAAGACGGAAGATCAGAACCTTTGTTCCGTAAGTCTTTGCATAATATTCAAACACTCTTTCTCGAGCCAATACAGATTGAGTGTATTCACCAATTGGCTTTACTTTGTCAGACTCAAGAGAACCACCAGAGCATGGTTCTACAAGATCGTAAACATTACCTGATGAGAAAACAACAAATCGAGAATTCCTATATCGCTCTAAAACCAGCACAGGTACAACTGCATTCATTCCCCAAGTAAGAGCCTCGGAGCCATCTGTTCCAAACTTTCGTCCTGCCATGAAGATGATATTCTGGCAATTTGGAAGCTTTGCAATATCATCAGTATTCTGAAGATCTGCGCTGATACAGATAACGCCATTATCTTCCATTACTTTCTTGTTTCTAGCATCTGAGAATCTAGAAACAGCATAAACAGTTTTATCGATACCACCTTTTTTAATTGCATTGGCAGCCAACATGCACAAAGTAGGTCCCATCTTGCCACCAGCTCCTAGAATCATGATATCGCCATCAATTTTCCTAAGATCTTCAACTAGCCTATCAGAAGGCTCACATAGAACTTGTTCTAGTTTTTCTTTTGTCCACATACCATCTGCTCCTTAACTGTTCATGTAGGAAAAATACTGTTCCTTTGTCATTTTCATCTTAAAATGTTCAATTACTTTCTTTGCCTTAGATGCATTATCTGACAGAAGTTGATAGGTCAACTCTGCTAAGAGTTCTCCACCTTTCAACGCCGATTGCCATTCATCCAATACCTTGAATTCTGCACTGTGCAATCCTCCAATAAAGCCACCCATCGTAGGCTGGATTACAGGCATTAATTGGCTCATGTCTCCCATATCTGTGGAGCCTACACTATCAACTCCATAACCAACAGAATCTTGGCCAAGGACAGATAATGCAACATCTTTCATGTAAGCGCTCATGGTTTTATCTTGCTCAAGTGGAAGATATCCGGGGATTGTCACAACTTCAACACCACAATCCATCATCATCGCAGAAGCCTTTGCGCATCGGTCTACAATTCTGCATCCTTTTTCGATTGCTTCTCGTGTGGCTCCTCTTATATAGGTTTCAACTCTAACATCATCAGGGATGCTATTTACAACAGAGCCACCTTTAGTGATTATAGGATGGATGCGAATACTTTCTTCATCACGAAAAGTCTCTCTATTAGCATTGATACCGTTTAAAAACAATGTTGCAGCCTGAAGGGCATTTCTTCCCTCAAATGGAGTAGAACCATGTGCAGCTACTCCCTTGAAGTATATATTCTTTGCAGTAAAGCCAAGGTTTCCACCTTCAAGGAACAGTTTATATTCAGGAGTATCTGGATGAGCATGAATCATCATTGCCATATCCACATCGTCAAAAACTCCTAATGATAACAGTTCTGGCTTTCCCGATAGATAATGAATCTCACCTTTCTTTCTCAGATCAAGTCTCTTTTCAATCTCTAGGAATTCTTCCGCAGGAACTGCAAGTAAAATAACCTTTCCACATAGCATGTCCTTAACTTTCATCAGTGCTACTGCAGATGCAAAAACCTGCGCACATTGAATATAGTGGCCACAAGCATGAGCAACCCCTTCTTTGTTTGCCATAGGATTTAAAGGACTCATTACAGCATCCAATTCACAAACAAGAGCAACAACAGGACCTGGTTTTGATGTGTTAATAACAGCCCTTAGGCCTGTTCTTGCAAAAGGTCCTTCAACTTCCAGCCCTAGTAAGGACCAGGCATCTTTGACAAACGAAGAGCTTTCAAACTCAAAAAATCCAAGCTCAGGATGCTCTCTGAGATTATCGATCAAAGAAAGAATATCGGCTTTGTGTTCTATGATAGCTTCTTGAATTCTGTTACTCATTCTTGCCTCCATCAACATAGGTAATCAGCATATCTGAAACAATCTCGATTCTCTTTTCCATCTCTTCTCTAGAATGCATGTCATAGCCAAGCATCAAGGAAAGAGTATTGATATTAGTGAAATAACTGAAACAACAACTATAGAGAGTCAGAAGGAGTTGTTTTGCATCAACATTCTCATTTATTGTTCCTTTTTCATGAGCAATGGCTGCGATCTCTTCCATTCCCTTGATAATTGGATCCTTGGAATTATGAAATGCCCTTTCCTTGAAATGCTTTGCATAATCAAGGTTTTCCCACATGATCATACGAACGTAATTAGGATTGCTGTAGCAATAATCGAACTCCATCTTCACATATCGCCTGATCTTTTCACGATAGTCCAAGTCTTGTAATGCCAAAAGTTCGTTTTCCTCTACTGAGAACCTATCATAGACACTGAACAAAACTGTTTTATAAAGTTCTTCTTTGCTTCCGAAATATTTATAGATTAGGGCTTTATTCACATCAGCTTTCTCACTGATTGTATCCATTCGAGCGCCGTAGAATCCCACTGCAGAAAATTCATCTTCTGCAACAGAAAGGATTCTTCTTTTTGTCTTCTCTGCTCTTACTTGCATAAAGCGCTCCACGAAATAGTAACTAATTAGTTACTTTTTCTATAATAATTTTACGCCTCACTAAAAACAGTTGTCAATAAAAAATTTAATCTGCTGAATTATTTGTGCATAAACAAATTAACTCTCACAAGCTAATTGCGTTTTAAATCATTAGCCATTCACTCTTTTCGCATATAATTCTTTTATAATCAGCTTTGTCTATAACTATATTGAAAATGAATCCAGGAATTTTCGCGTTCTTTCGATCTTTGGAGCATCAAATAGTTTATCAGGAGTACCCTCTTCAACGATCACTCCCTTGTCCATGAATATTGCATAGTCAGATATACCCTTGGCAAAGTTCATTTCATGAGTAACTACAACCATAGTCATATCCTCTTCTGCCAAGTCCCTGATTACTCTCAAGATCTCGCGAGTGAGCTCAGGGTCGAGTGCACTTGTAGGCTCATCGAAGAACAACACTTCCGGGTCCAAGGCAAGAGCTCGTGCTATCGAGACTCTCTGCTTCTGTCCGCCAGATAGCTCAGATGGATATGATTTTGCCTTATCCTCAAGCCCCATACGTCTAAGAAGGCCCATGGCTTTTTCTTCGGCACTTTTTCTATTCATCTTCAAAACCGCAATCTCAGCTTCTGTAACATTTCTCAAAACTGAAAAGTGAGGAAAGAGATTGAAGTTCTGAAATACAAGTCCAGTCCTAAGACCAATTCGACGTCTATCTTTTTCCTTTTTATATACAGCAACTCCATTTTTTTCTTCAAAGAGAGTCTCTCCTCCGATTTCAAGAGTACCACCATCAGCATTCTCAAGCTGTGTGATAATCCTCAAGAGAGTACTCTTTCCAGATCCTGATGGGCCTATTACAGATAGTACATCTCCCTTATTGAGCGTGAATGAAATATCCTTCAATATTTCATTTTCACCAAAGCTTTTTCTGATGCCTGTGGCTTTGATCATATTTTCCATCACATCTCTCCTAGTTATAGTAGCTAAGCTTCTTCTCAATAAGAGCAAAGATCTTTGAAACAATGTAGTTCATGATGAAATAGAATGCTCCTGCCAAGAAGATAGGCATTGTCGAGAAGATTCTCGAAGAGGATGTCTGTGCAACCCTAAAGAGTTCTATTACACCGATAGTGGAAGCAAGGGCTGTATCTTTGACAAGAGTGATTACCTCATTGCCAAGAGATGGCATTACAGTCTTCATGACTTGAGGCAGTATTATGTGAAAGAAGGTGTATGGCTTGGAAAAGCCTAACACCTTGCTTGCTTCATATTGTCCTTTATCTATGGACTGGATTCCCGAGCGATATATCTCGGCAAAATATGCACTGTAGTTTATTGCAAATGCAATTATTGCAGCAGTGAAACGCTGGAATGAGAATCCAAAGATATAGTAAGGCGCAAAATAAAAGAATATCAGCTGCAGAATAAGAGGAGTTCCTCTCATAATCTGGATATACAAGTCCACAATAAACGATAGTGGCTTGAACTTACTCATCTTTCCTTTGCAGACGACAAAGCCAAATGGAAGAGAGAATACAAGAGTCAGCACAAATATCCTAAGAGAGACAAATGTGCCATCCAATAACTGCAGCAGAAGTTTTCCCATATTATTTTCCTACAACTGTGATATCAGCACCGAACCACTTTGTAGCAATAGTTGCTAGTGTTCCGTCCTTAGCCATATCCTCTAGTGCACTCTGGACAGCATCCCTTAGTGCAATATCGCCTTTTCTGAATCCAATACCATATTCTTCGTTTGACAGTCCTTCGTCCAGAACCTTGAATATACCCTTTCCGGATCTTGCGATATTATCATTTGCAACCAATAAGTCCATGATCACGGCATCTACTCCACCGATCTCCAGATCCATCAATGCTGTAAGATTATCCTTGAATTCAACAATCTCCTTGATACTATCCTTAAAGCCTTCAGTATCCTCTATTGCATCTTCAGCAGAAGAGCCTGCCTGAACGCCAATTACCTTACCTTTGAGGTCAGCAAGTGTTGAATATCCAGAAGAGATTTTTACAACAGCGACTTGAGCATTATCAACATAGGGCTCGGAGAAAGTCATTGCTTCCAAGCGCTCTGGGGTAATCGTAAAGCCATTCCAAATACAATCGATATTGCCTGTAGCAAGCTCTTGCTCTTTCGCACTCCAATCAATTGGCTGTGCAACAAGCTTCACCCCTAGGCGCTTTGCAACCTCTGTTGCAGTATCTATATCGAAACCGACAATCTCCCCATTTTCATCCCTGTAGCCCATAGGAGGAAATGAGTCATCAAGACCTAGAACAAACACACCTTTGTCCAGAACCTTCTGTAGTGAATTATCTACACCGGAGTTTTCCTTTGAACCATTTGCAAATAGAGCGACAGATGCTAAAACAACGAGCATAATTGTAATGATTTTCTTCATAGCGCTTTCTCCTATTGCGCAGAGTATAGAACTTTTGTCTATGCATGAAAAGCGCATATCTATGCATTTTTCTGTATATTTTCAATAATAGTTTTAAATTAACAAAAGAAATCAATAAAACAGAATCAATCAAGGGAAAATGAGGAATCTAGAAAAGAATAGCTATCTATAACAAACCATCTGTTTATCTCAAAATCATTTCGTCCATGATTTTGATTATTTTCTTCAATTGTAATAAAATGCAACTGCTGGTTGCTAAAGTGCAAAGTATGTTTGGTAGTGTGCAACTATCAAGAATAGTATGATTTATCTATCTTCAATTAAAGGAAGTTTGAAAATGACACTATCAAAGAAAATTACGGAAGAAAGAAAAAAGAAAGGATGGTCACAAGAAGACCTAGCAGACAAGCTAGGCATTTCCAGACAAGCTGTTTCAAAGTGGGAAAGCTCTAGCTCTGTTCCAGATTTGCAGAAGGTTGTACTAATGGCAGATCTATTTGAAGTAAGCACAGATTACTTATTGAAAGACAATGAATACACGGATGAAAAGCTAGAACAAAAAGAAGAAGAGCTATATCGATTGACACTTGAAGAAGCCAACAGCTTTCTAGAGATGAAGCAAAATGCCTCACTTTGGATTGCCAATGCAACTTCTATATGTATTCTAAGTCCTGTATTGCTAATTCTACTTTCATCTCTCACTCAAAGCCCAAATCGTAAGATATCAGATGGCGTTGCAGCAGGTCTTGGTTGTACTGTCTTATTCTCAATGGTAGCAGTAGCTGTATTTATCTTCATCACAAAGGGCTTGAAGATGAATGAGTTTAATCACCTGACAGAACTATCATTCAAAGCTGAATCAGAAGTTGTAGCACTGGCAAAGGAAAAACTAGATAAATACGAAGATAAGTACTTACGATATACAGCAATCGGTGTTGTTATATGCATAATATCTATCATTCCAATCATTATTGCAGGCGCTTTCGATGCATCAGATTCAATACTTTGTGTGGCTTTCCTTCTTGCATTGATCTCTATTGGCGTGAATATCATAATTCGTGTTGGAATCATTAAAGGTAGTTATGATACGCTATTGCAACAAGGAGAGTTTTCGGTAACTGAAAAACATGCAAGAAAGAAGCTAAGTGCTTTTTCAAGCATATATTGGTGTCTTGCTACAGCAATATACCTAGCTTGGAGCTTCTGGACAGCAAGATGGAACTTCACATGGCTTGTTTGGCCTGTTGCTGGTGTGCTATATGCATCACTAGCAGGAATCGCCAGGATTGTAATGAAGGTCGATGAGACATAAAGAATAAAGAAGTTGAATATATGGATTACATTAGGATCTCGAAAGACAATATCGACAAAGAACACATATGCTGTGCTATGTCCGGCAAGCAAAGCATTGCAAAGAAGGAATGGCTCAAGAAACGCTTTGATGAAGGTCTTGTCTTCTATAGAAGCGTTGAACGTGGAAAGTGCTTTATAGAATACATTCCAGCAGAGAATGCTTGGGTTCCAATTATTGCTGATGGATATTTATATATCAACTGTTTGTGGGTATCTGGTGCTATGAAAGGCAAAGGATACTCAGCGGAGCTACTGAATGAATGTATCCTAGATGGAAAAAAACAAGGAAAGAAAGGCATCTGCATACTCTCATCTAGAGGACGAAAACGCGAGTTTCTCTCCGATCCAAAATATCTTGCTCATAAAGGTTTTGTTGAAGCCGACATATCAGACTGTGGTATTAACCTAATGTATCTTCCATTTGCGCCTGATGCTGAAAAGCCAAAGTTCAAAGATTGTGCAAAACACCCAGTAGAGAAGAAAGATGGATTTGTTCTCTACTACACAGATCAATGCCCATTTACTTTCTATTGGGTTCCCAAAGTCGAAGATATAGCGAAAGAAAACAATATACCTTTGAGCGTTATACATATAGATAATAAGGAAATGGCTCAAAATCTCTCGTCTCCTGTCACAACATACGCACTCTTCAAGGATGGCAAATTCCTAACACAATGCATCCAGTCCGACAAGAAGTTCTTAGCACTTGCTAGTAGGAAGTGAACATGAAATATAATCAGACGATAAAGTTAAAGAATGGGAAAAATGCAATAATACGTAATGCTACAGGATCTGATGGTTCGATTGTTCTAGATGCATTCAAAGCCATTAGTGCAGAAACAGACTATCTACTTAGCTATCCTGATGAGATTATGTTTACTCCTGAAGAAGAATCTTCATTTTTGCAAAAGAAAGCAGATAGTGCTAATGAGATACAAATCATTGCACTTGTTGACGGTGTCGTTGTAGGAATATCTGGAATAGATTCCTGCGGATCAAAATATAAAATCAAACATCGAGCAGGAATGGGAGTGAGTGTTTTAAAGGATTATTGGGGACTTGGGATCGGAAGCGCGCTTGTTGATGCCTGTATTAAGTGCACAAAGGATGCAGGATACACACAATTGATGAAATTAGCTCTGCACACTCAGCCATAATTAGAATGATTTGGAGTGGAGTTAAGAGCTTGTCAACAAGTTATTTAGAGAAAGGAACTTTTCTAAGAAAAATTGAGGTATTACGAATATAAATATTTATTATATAAGCATTTATCGTTTACAGAAGCTAATAAGTAGTATATAATACTTATATGAATAAAACTTCCCCAATTTATTGTACTATAGAGTCTCTGAAACAGGATTCTTTCTAGGTCTACCTCTCTTTTTCTTTGGTGCACTTGGATCAGGAAG
>CAKQTE010000030.1 GCA_934276485.1 uncultured Spirochaetales bacterium
AACCTCAACGAATTTTATCCAGTCCCACCTCATCTCTATGCCTTCGCATATTTGCCTTATGCACCCTTCCACTTCATCAGTTATAGCAAAGCGACGGTATTTTGTTGGCGTAACTATATGATACAAGAGGATAGATTCATTATGCGATTTATGGATAAATGTGCTGTTATCCATCCCGAGGCCTCCTTCGGATAATTTTATCCTCAGGAGCTAACCGAGGCAAGCCTCGGGGTATTCAACCCTTCACATGCAGGCTGCTCGTATCGCCAGCATTGTGAATAAATCCAGACACAGCTTTGTACAAATAAGGCCTGGATTCCCAAAAAACCTGTTGTCCGGTGTCTTTATACTTTTGTTAAATAAACCACCTTTTCAAAAACTCGACTTAGAACAATATTACCACTATAATCATCTTTGTTATGAATAAATTCTTTAACTTCATAGAACATCATGCAAAGCTGATACTGGTTTTAATTGCAATAATTACAGTGTTTTTCGCATATCAGTCGACAAAACTATACATTAATGCAAGTTTTACTTCATTTATGCCTTGGGGAGAAGGAACTGACACCTATAAAGGTGGAATCAGCGGTCAAAAGGCAGACTTGGGCACAAAGAAAGCTAGCCAGAAAAGCTATACGTACTACTATGATGTAGAGGCCTATGAAAGCAATAGCAATAAGAAAAGCTCTATCACAACTCCGAAAGCAAATCCTGATTACGAAGATGTTGCACTAGTTACGGAACTTCCAGCTATTGCACCACAAGAAGGTTCTGATCTTCCATATTCATCTACATTTTTGCTTCTAGTTGAAGCAGATGATCTATTTACAGCAAAGAAACTAGACCTCGTAGACTATGTAATAAATCTACTTGTTAACACCAATGAACTTTATGGATTGGTTTCCCCTTTGGATTTCGTAACAATGGAAAAGTCTGGGTCCAGACTTGCTGTAAAACCAATTTCTCCTAAAGAAGGAGAATTCTGGACAGAGGAAGAAGCTCAGATTCTGAAAGAACGTATCGATAGTGATCCAGTGATGAAATACTTCCTTGTTGGAGGAAGTGGCAACTCACTATATTTCCAATTTTCATCAACAGCTCTTACAAAAGAGCGTATGGATAAAATCGATTCTATCCTAGACATTCTAGAAGAGAATGAAATCAGGGCATATGTAAGTGGTGGTGCCAAGATCACATACAAAGTCACAGAATATATTCTCAAGGATTTAATAGTTCTGGTAACTCTCTGTTTGATTGTTGTTATGATAGTCTTCTATCTATCATTTAGGTCAAAACGCAGTGTTTTGATCCCAACCTCCCTATCGATCATAGGACTGATTTGGACTCTTGGAACAATGAGTCTATTAGGAATATCCTTGAACATCCTAAATATTGTCACTCCTTGTATGGTACTTACATTGGGTTCTGCATATGCAATCCATGTCTTAAGTGAATACTATGCACAATTTAGGAATAACAACAAAGTATCAGCAGTGCAATCAACAAGAGGAATATACAATACTATCCTATTTGCATGTCTAACAACTGTCTGTGGATTCTTGTGTCTAACAGTATCTGAAACAGAAGGCTTGAAGGAATTTGGTATATCTGTCTCTTTCGGAATTGCATATTGCGCAATTCTATCATGCTTTTATATGCCAGCTGTGCTATCGATAGTGAAGCCTCCAAAACAGAGACAGATCAAAAACTACAGCACAGGATTCATGCAAAGGCTTGTATCCAAAAATGCAGATTTTGTAATCAAATACTGGATTACAATTCTTGTTATTCTTGCAATCCTAATCTGCGGATTTGCACTTGTTAAGAACAAGATTCCTGTAAATTCAAACTACATGTCCTACTTCCCAGAAAGTGATAGATTTGGCCAGGAGTCCAAACACTTTGCAGAAGAAATGGGTGGTGGTACTCCATACATAGTTACAATAACAGCTCCAGAAGGAGAGAAGAATTTCTTCTTAAAGTCCGAGAACCTTCAAAAGGTTCGTGCATATGAAGAAGCAGTTCTAGATTGTCCTGATGTTCTTCAAAGTATTTCATTCACTTCCTATGTAGCATATGCAAATGACATCATGAATGGAGAGAAATCAATCCCTAGCAACAATGGACTAATATTGATGATCAATCGCTTGATCGCTATGATGGCTAATCAAGTTGGTGGTCAGATTTCTCAAATTGCATCAGCTGATGGCAACAAGCTCACACTTTATTTGCAGCATTGGGATGCACAAGAAAAAGACTTGATGACAGCAGCAAGCATTGCACGTTCATACTCTGTTATCGTCGACAGCCTACCTCTTCTACCAGAAGGAACAACTGTCACTGTCTCTGGAGATGCTCTTCCTAATATCAAATTCTCTAATAGAATCATCTCAGACCAGAACAAGAGTACACTTCTGTCGCTGTTAATAGTATTTGTACTATCACTAATAACATCAAAGAGTTTGAAGAAGGGTGTATTAACAATTGTCCCTGTTGGATGTGGAATCATGATCAATTACTTGTTCATGTATTTCTTGGACATTCCATTTGATATCATTACCATCAGCTTCTCATCTATTGCAATAGGATGTGGAGTTGATGATGCAATACACTTCATGCTTCGCTTACGCACAAAAGAGAAACAATATCCTAATGCAAGTACAAAAGAGTTATTGCATGAAGTTATCATAGAAACAGGAAGACCAATTATTCTAACAACAGTTTCGATTGTTGCAGGAATGATGATGCTATCATTTGCATCCTACACTCCAATTCGATACTTTGGTCTGTTGATGAGTATTACTCTATTTGGATGTATGGCATCAACTCTATTATTCATTCCGCCATGCGCGATCTTGATCGACAAGATAAAGCAAAGATTCAAAAAGCACTAGATAATAATCAAGCCGTAACCGAGAGCAATCTTGATTACGGCTTTTGTCTTCTATGTTTGTTAAGATATTCTTATAAGATAGTTATCATTTTGCGTTGTAGTAGCTGTTGACGTCTTTTATAATCTGATTTCTGAATTCATCAGCACCGAATCTCAAAGGAAGCTCCTTGAAGTTCTTGTCGATACGTTCCAGCTCCTCTGGATTATTGTAAAGTGATTCTATTATATCGAGCTTACGCTTTAGATTGTCTTCACACCAGCCTACGTGGTACTTATTAAAAAATCCTTCAACTTCACGAGCCATGAACAATACTTCGGAAATAAGACTAGGTCTATGAATGTACATAGCTTCCATGAGTGCATTAGCTCCCGCCTTACCTACTTGCATATCACAAGCCATCAAATAATCGTAGACGTTATTTACAAAACCAGGACGCACTAAATCGAAAGAAGGATTACGTGAAATGAATTCATTGAACTGTCTTGTTGTTGTCTTACTCTTTCCGCCAATTACAACAACCTGGCAATCAATACCACGCTTAGCAATACCGTTGAGAATATTCACATCCCCTATTCCTTCTCCTCCTAGAGAGATCAGAATAGTAAATTTATCCTTGAGTCCAAGCTTCTTTCTTGCCTCTTCCTTAGAAAGGATCTTACATGTTTCAAATGATGTTGATAGAGGAAAAGAACAAACACGTGTAGACTCTTCCGATTGTCCATATCCTAGAATTTTTTCCTTTCCATATTCAGAAGGAACATACATTCTATATAGTTCGTTATTGATTCCAGTTTTAGGAGAATCAAATACATCTGCTGCATATTGCAATACAGGACAATCAACGCCAATCTTTTTCAATGCAACAGGAAGGATTATTCCACCAAGAAAGTTTGTTGAAACTATGAAATCTGGTTTCTCGAGTTCGAACCATTCCTTGAAATTTCTAAGTCTTCCAAAGAAGTAGACTTCTTTCTTTATGTTGTAATAATTGAATCTATGGTCTCCTATCCAATGGAGAACTTTCTCATAGTTAGGATGGTGAAGACAAAATCTCCAATCAAGCTTACATACTGTTTTCCAAAATGGAGAATGTATAGCATTGAAAAGGTCTTCTACAACAACTTCGTGTCCAGCTCTTTTAAAACTATCTGCTAAAGCCACAGCTGGAACATAGTGTCCCTTACCTGCATCTACATATAAAAACGCACCTTTCATGCTAAATGAACATTCCTCAATTAAATTCGATTTGTCAGTACCACAAATGCTATAATACTTCGAAAATCGTGTAAACTCCCATACGCAAAGAGTTAACCCCTTTTACGTATTTCCAATTCCTCTTCATATACTCTCATTAGATTCTTGCCAAATTGTTCTATTGAGTACTTTTCAACGCTCTCTGAAGCGTTTTGAGACATCTTTCGTCTAAAGCCTTCATCTTCAATCAATGGCTTTATCTTTGTAAGAAACTCTTCGTCTGTTATAAAATCATAGCCATTGACACCTTCGATCAAAGACATCTTCAAAGAAGGATCCTTTCTACAAACAATAGGAAGTCCTGATGCAAGCGCTTCGATATATGTTAGACCTTGAATTTCGCTTAAGGAACTACTGATGAATATCTCTCCTAATTGATAGTATTTCCACACATCAGCCATCTCTACGCCGCCTGTAAACTTAACACCATCCTGGAGTTTTAGGTCCTGTACCTGCTTTTCTAATGCATCCTTTGCAGTTCCATCTCCAACGATCAAGAGTTTAACCTTTTCATAATGCTTTATAAGGCTTGCAAAATGATCTATCGATTCTTTAACGTTCTTCTCTTCGCTCAAGCGACAAACAGAAACCAAGACAAGATCATCATCCGTAAAACCATACTTCGAACGCATAAAGACGCGCTCGTCTTTCGAAAGTCTTTGTTTGAATTGATCTAGATCAAGTCCTACTGGAATGATTTCCATCTTATTCTTCACGCCATAGCTGGAAAGGATCTCATAATTCTTGTTTGTGACGCATATGATATGGTCTGCTTTCTTGATGCACTTAGGAATGAATGTCTTTGTAATCTTCTTCCAAAGCTTTTGTGATTTCATGAAATGAATGCCATATGAGTCATAGTCAGTATGAGAAGTAAGAATAAGAGGAATATCCAACTTCTTTGCAATCTTCTTTGCAAAGACCATTGTGAAGAATTCACATTGAGTGTGCACAATATCTGGCTTCCAAGCATAGATATCATTGATCATTGGATCATTGAAAGCTAATGTTGCATATGAATCCTTATATAGTTGTGGAATATTACTTCTAAAGTAATAAACACCATCTTTGTAATATGATTTCTTTTCTCCACTTATAGTGAGAATCCTAACTTCATGACCTAGTGCTTCCAAAGCACGTTTTTGATTTAATACTGCAGTTGTAACACCACAAATTAGTGGTAGATAGAACTCAGTAGGAATCAAAATCTTCAAATGCTTGTTCACGTCCTCTTCCTTAATTACGAAAGCATCTTGTTAACTATAAGAAATATACTAACATGAAAACATATTGTTCTGCCACAAAAGATACACTGTGTGCACTTTCTTTTCTAGAACAATACCGATAGATAGCATCCTGCATTAAACACATGTCCTCGATTAGCACTTGGAGCATAGATATAGCTATACTCCATGAATGCCTTTAGGTATCCAATGAGAGTCATCTGGGTTCCTACAGAGAAGCCTCCATATAGATCCATGTTCAATGCACTTCCTTTATTGTTGATAATTGGTCCTGCATTCAATCCATTTTGCACTGTAACATATACCGAAGGATATGTTCCTAGTGTCAAGAATTCAGGCCCATTGATCTGAAATCGTCCTGATATATCTGCATAAAAGAGCCTAGGGACTATCGATATGCCCATAAAGCTCTTATCTTGCATATAGCGAGGAATAGAAGAACCAAATAGGAATGTTGTGCTAGCGGATGCTGAGACGTACATTGAATATAGGCGCTTTCCTGCCTTACTTTTCTTATCAAGGATTGTGTAGTCGTAATTTCCACTTAGCCTGATTTTATATGCATCTGTACGTGCACCCTTGAATAGATAATCGATATCATTTGCAAGCCAGAATGGCGCAAAGACCATGCTGATCTCAGTCTTGTAGCCATTTGGCGCTAAGTAATCTGAAAAGTATTCATCATAGTATGCTGCAAATGAAAATGAGTTTGATAGAAAGTACTTGTCTCCTGATAGCTCCGGTGTTCCTGGATAAACACTCTCCTTTACAGGGAACAGTACATCGCTGTCGAATATACCATTTGAATTATCACGAAGATCTGCAAATGTGGGAAATGCTTGTTCCCATCGCATTCTCAGTGCCAGTGATATCGTTACTTTATCATGATCCTTTCTCTCATAATCTGGAACAACGCCCTGCTCAATGACTGCAGATCCATCTGAAAATGCAACTAAGTACGATCCTGTTGGATCTGTGCTAGATAGCACATTTCCATCCATTGGATTCTGTTGTATGTTCCTTTCTGTAAGTCCTGCCTCAACGCGAGCATATATCTTGGTCGATAGATTATCAAACAAATGTATTCCCGAAACTCCAAAGTCTGCCCAAAGGGACACTGGAAAGGTGCCATATGCAAATGATGATAAATAAGACGCATTTATAATCGATTGGTAAAAGCTCTCTTCTGCTAGAAGAGGAAAAAGAATCAATAAAGGCAACAATATCAATAAAAGGAATTTTTTCATCAAAACAAATCCTTATAGTTCTTAAGTGGTTGGTAATGCAAGATTTTACACAATTCAATGATTAATAAACATATCCTGAGTGAACATTCGAAAAATAAATTCATAATATAAAATCAGTTAGACCTCATAAAACTTCATATATTATCCAGATGTCACATTATTGCGATGGATAAATGTTACAATAAGTTTCATTGACAGCACTTATTTAATAATGGTAAGTTTATAGATAGCGTACAAAATACGTTGATGATTTTATTTTGACTTAATAAAGAGGTTTTACATATGCCTTCAGATGACGAGAAGAAGATTGTAGAAGTCCCTGCTAAAGACAAGGGTGGAAAGACAAATGTTAGTGCTAATGGCGCTAAAGAGGCAAAGATCAAGAAGCCACATAAATCACTTGCGTGGTTCTTTGGTGTTCTAATCCTAATCCTTATTTCTATCACATTCATTCTACCAACAACTGTATTTACAAGCTCAAATGCTAATCAGCCTGTATTTGGTAAATACAATGGCAAGAAGATTCGCCTTGAAGCAGATAGCTATTTCTACTATCAGATTCAGAACTATGCTAACTACTATGCTCAGCAATACAATGGCTCTGTTCCAGAATCAGCATGGGCAACAATTTACTATCAGGCATTCCAATCAGCTCTTGTACATGAAGCTGTAGATGAGATGGCAAAGGGTGCAAAGATCATTGCATCAAAGAAAGCTGTTACAGAAGGCGTTATCGATTCAGGTTACTGGAATAATGAAGAAGGCGTTTTTGATGAAGCAAGATATAAGAGTGCAACAAACTCTGAAAAAGCAGAAATCACAAACAAGGTTAAGGCTTCCCTTCCAGATGCAATGGTTCTAACAGATATCCAGAGTGCAAAGATTTCAGAAAAAGAAGCTGCATTCATCTCCGAGATCTCAAATGACGCAAGATCATTTGACTATCTTGTAGTTGGACCAAACTCATATGGAGACGCTGAAGCAACAGTATATGCAAACAACAACCCAGAACCTTTCATGCAAGTAGTTCTTTCTGCTGTTTCATACGAGACAGAGACAGAAGCCAATGATATGCTCACAGCTTTGACAAGCGGAACAAAGACATTCGAGGAAGCTGTAGAGACTAGCATCGATGGCTACAAGGCCAAAAATGGTGTAATGGGAACTGTTTACAAGTACCTACTTGATTCTGTTCTATCCTCTTCCGGTGTTGAAGGAGCATCTGACACAGTATTCTCAACAAAGGCAGGAGAGTTTGTAGGACCATACAAGACATCAGCAGGCTACACAATCTTCAGAGTTGACGAAGAGCCTAAGATGGCAGACCTTGCTGACAGCACAGTTCTTTCAAATGTCAAGTCATACATTGCACAGAACGACAGCGCTATCATGACACCATACCTAGCAGAAGTTGCTAAGGAAGCTTACACTCTCGCTCAGAGTGATATCGATGAAGCTATCGCTAAGTACAGCCTAGGATATTACTCAGTTGATGATGTTGCTCAGAACCCTGGAGATTCAGGCCTTGTTTACTCATTCAACGCAGCAGATTCCGCAGGCTACCTAACAACAGCATCTAGTGACACAGAGTACCTACAGAAGCTATTCACAGCAGACTTTGGTACAGTTCTCGAGCCACAGCTTGTAAATGGTAGCTATATCATCACAATTCCACAGGAATCAACAAACTCTGAAGATGATGCTAATAGCTATGTCAGCTATATGAAGCAGATGATTCCTACTATGTACAACTACTATGTTAGCCAGTTCGTTCTACAGGATTTGCAGAACGCAATTCTTGCTTCCGACAAAGTTGAAAACAACTTCTTCAATGTCTTCTACAGCAAGATGCTTGGCTCAAACTAATAACAAAATAAAGCAAGCACGGGCGCTCAGGATTTGGGCGCCTTTTTCTTTGCAATAATACAATCTTTCTAATTACAGATATTGAAAGACAATAATGAATTATGTACACTCAAGTGTTACTAATTGAAAATAAGGAATTAAAATGGATTTATTGCCAGCATTTGCATCTCTTGGGCTTTCTGAAGAAACATTGAAAGCATTGGAGATGAAGGGCTTTGAAGAGCCTACAGAAATTCAGAAAGCTTGTATCCCATTGCTACTGCAGGAAGGAACCGAAGTAGTAGGACAAGCACAGACAGGTACAGGAAAGACAGCAGCTTTTGCACTTCCTATAATTGAAACACTAGATTGCTCAAGACGCGATGTACAAGCTCTTATTCTAGCTCCTACAAGAGAGCTCGCATTGCAGGTTTCAGAAGAGATCAATTCCCTCAAGGGCGACAGACGCCTGGACATTGCACCTATTTATGGTGGTGCAAGCATGGAAAACCAGCTTAAGAAACTAAGAAAAGGCATTCAGATTGTCGTAGGAACGCCAGGAAGAATCCTAGACCATATCAGAAGAGGCTCATTGAAGCTTGATGAGTTGGAATTCATGGTACTAGATGAAGCAGATGAAATGCTCGATATGGGATTTATCGAAGATATTGAAGAGGTATTGAAAGCAGTTCCTGAAGAAAAGAGAATGCTTATGTTCTCTGCTACAATGCCACCTGAGATTCTAAAGCTATCACAGCAGTTCATGAAGAAACCAGAGCTTGTTAGAACACAAAAACAAGACATGTCTTCAACAGCTACAGATCAAATCTACTATGAAGTAAGAGAGTCTGACAAAATCGAGGCCCTTACTAGAATCATCGATAGAGATCCAGATTTCTATGGCGTTGTATTCTGTAGAACAAAACTACAGTGCGATGAAGTTGCAAAGAAGCTTGTCGATAGAGGCTACGATGCAGCAGCACTGCATGGCGACCTATCTCAGAGAGAAAGAGAGAATATCATCAAGCGCCTAAAGACAAAGCAGCTTGAGATCCTTGTTGCAACTGACGTTGCTGCTAGAGGTTTGGATATCAAGGATCTGACACACGTAATCAACTACTCTCTTCCTCAGGATCCAGAGATCTATATCCACAGAGTTGGAAGAACTGGAAGAGCAGGAAGAACAGGTACAGCTATTACATTCATCACTCCATCAGAGGCAAGAAAGTTCTCTTATATCAAGAGAGCATCAAAGTCCGAAATCAGAAGAGAAGAAGTTCCTACTGCAGATGAAGTAATCGAGTCAAAGCGCTTGAGAATCAAGAATGAGCTTGAGAACGCAATCCAGCAAGATGCTCGCAGAGACTATAGAGAGCTTGCACTCTCTCTTCTTGAAGATAACGACCCTGTTGCAGCTGTTTCTTCTCTATTGGAGTACTTCTACAAAGATGAGCTTGATAGATCTCAATACAAGAACATTGAGGTGTTAAGAAAGCCTGAGAAGAAGAACAAGAGAGACAGAGAAAGAGACGAAAAACAGAAGAGTGCTGATAAGAATCGTCCATATGATAGAGTTGAGGAACCAAGCCTCGATGAAAAGGGTTACACAAGACTCTTTATCGCAAGAGGTAGAAACGATGGTCTTACAAAGAGGGATCTTGTTAATATCATCATGGCTCAATCAGGAGCTAGCAATGATGATATCCATGATGTACAGGTTATGGAAGAATTCTCATTTGTTAATGCACCATATGCTGTTGCTGAACATATCTTGAAGGTATTTGGAAAGAGAAACTATGGCGGCTCAAAGCCACTTGTAACTAGGGCTAAAGCTGATCCTAAGGGACAAATAAGAGCCAAGAAAGATAAAGAAAGCTCTCCAAAGAGAGGAACTCGTGGCAAAGCTCGATCAGAGATGAGACAGGAGGAATTCGAGGACTCAAAGTATCGCTATAGAAGAGACTCCAAATCCCACTCTCACTCAAATAGATCTCACTCAGGATCAAAAGGCAAAAGAAATAGAAGCCACAGATAAACTCTCAAATATGAGTGTAATCATCATAACGCTCTTGAAGAAGCTTACGCATATAGCCATCCTTCTTCTTGAGCATCCTAGAGCCTCTTGTAATTTTGCAGAGGCTCATTTTTCTCTTTGTTGCAATATCTCTTTGGCTTATTCCTTGATACAAGTCATCCATCAAGAGATATCTTTGGATTATGTCTATCGTCTCACGAGGGGTCAAAAGATCCTCTAAAAGAGCATTCATTTCATCTGTATCTGTAATAGAACACAATAAGGAAGTCAAAAACTCCTTTGCATCCTTCTCTTCTTCTGTCAAATCAATATTATCGCTCACACTATTTGCCATAAGCTAAATTTATCGGAGCTTTCTTCTTTGGTCAATCTGAAAGTTATTGTCAATAAGACATAGAAGAATCTATTGAGGATGTATTTGTTTTTCTACCTACTTTTTGACGTACTCCAACGGCTGAAGCCTGTTGGATTCTGGCCCTGCAAGCGATGAATGCACCCGAAGGCGTCTTACTCCATCTCGAACCTCTGAGGCCCGTCCAGCCTCAGTTATTTATAAGTGGCCTAAACCACTTCTAATTTATTAAGCATCCTCAATCCTTCGTTCTTCAGATTTATGGCAGCATTTTCGTCCCTGTCCATTTCCAAAGAACAGGCTTCGCACTTGAAGGTCCTCCTTCTGAAATCCTTCATATCATGATTCAGTGCACCACAGCGTGAGCAGACCGTAAGCGGTAAATAAATAGCTATCCCCAAAGCTCAACTCAACGATTAGAGTTTTGAGCATGAACATTGATTTTGAAAGATATACGTATTACATACGACCAGGGGTCACCGACATGAGAAAGGGAG
>CAKQTE010000031.1 GCA_934276485.1 uncultured Spirochaetales bacterium
ACGATATTGATGACGACGATATTGATGACGACGATATTGATGACGACGATATTGATGACGACGATATTGATGACGACGATATTGATGACGACGATATTGATGACGACGATATTGATGATGACGATATTGACGACGATATTGATGACGATTTAGATGATACCTCTGATAATGATGACCATGTAGAAGATTATCTTGAACACATCAAAAAGATTCGTGAAAGTCTAGAGAAACAAGAAAACAGTGACAAAATCAAAGATATATTGAACAAAGCACTATCCACAAGTTCCTCTAAGTTGGACTTGAATTCCTTCCTAGCAAATTCTGAACTTGAAGATTTTGATGAAGAAGACTCAGATGATATTGAAGATATCGAAGAAATCCTAAGCAAAGAGTATGGATTTGATCTCGACTTCGACTACGAATATGACATGGACGAAGACGATGATATAGACGATGTTGATGAAAAAGACTCAGACGATGATGAAGATGATGATGAAGATGAAGATGAAGATGATGATGAAGATGATGATGAAGATGAAGATGATGATGAAGATGAAGACGACTCTGAGGACGATTCTGATGATGATTCAGAAGACGCAGATAATAGTGATGATGATATAAAGGATGACTCTGACGATAATTCGGATAACGACGATGATGATGACGATGAAGAGCCAGAGGATGAGGATGACGGCGAAGAAGAAGACGATGATTGACCCCCAAAAGGGAAAATCAAAAAAATATAAAACTTTTTTGTAGTCTACCCCACTTTTCATAATTTGCTTCCGTATTCTCCTAACATAAAGAAAAAATTATGGAGAATTCAAAATGAAAAGATCAATTATTTCTATTCTTATCATCGCATTGGTATTCGCTCTTACTTTGACAAGCTGTGCAGGAAGCAAGCCAGCAGAAGCAAAGACTGTTCGTGTTATTGGAACTGCAACATCACAAACAAGAGCTATCGAAAATAAATTAACAATCGCATCTGTAGATAAAGTCATGGTCAATGGTACAGACATCAAAGATCAGCTAGTAGCTGCTCCAGGTGCAACTGATGGACAGAACAATGTTGTATTCTCAGCAACTGTTGAAGTTCCTTCAAAGACAGTTATTGAAGCAAGTGCAAAGCCTGGATTCGTATTTGATGAATGGGAAGTTCTAGATGACGAAGATTGCACAGCAGATTCAGCTCTTCTTGATAAAATCGAAGACTGGCTAGAAGCTAATGATCTAGAGCATAAGGAAAAGCTTACAGATGTTCCTGCTGAATATTTGCCATACCTA
Organism: uncultured Spirochaetales bacterium; assembly: GCA_934276485.1. Classification (GTDB taxonomy): domain Bacteria; phylum Spirochaetota; class Spirochaetia; order Sphaerochaetales; family Sphaerochaetaceae; genus Ornithospirochaeta. The sequence goes on from CAKQTE010000031.1 coordinate 1,288, forward strand.
GTAGCAGAATATGATCATGGATTCTATGTAACTCTAGATGCACCAACAGCTACTTCAGAAGAAGCAAAGGGAACAAAAGCAAATCCTTTTACTGTTGACGAGTTTATTGCATCGAAATACAACGACGAGCTGACTCTTGTTGTTCTTGGAACAAATGAAAAAGAGCTCGCAAAACTTATCGGATCAATAAAGAATGTCGAAGAGTTGAAGCTAAAAGCAAAAGACGTAAAGCTTACAGCACTACCTAGCCTGTCTACATTATTGGAAGAGATAGTTCTCTCTGGCTTCGAATTCACAGCTGATATCGAAATCGACAACGCAAGCTCTGAGATCAAATTCGAGAATTGCAAGTTTACAAATCTAACTGTCAAGAACGCAGACGAGCTAGAGCTCAAAGGCGGAGAAGCAACTACAGTTACAATTCTTGCAGCAGAAGAAGTTGAGATCAAGAATATGACAATTGGAACATTGGATCTAAGTGCAATGGGAAAAGGCGAAGTTGAACTGAAAAACGTTTCATATACAACTATCAACAAACCAGAAAAAGGAGCAAAAGTCGAAATAGAAGAAAGATAAACATAGTTATTTCCATCCCCCTTGGCCCGCTTTGAAGCGGGTCTCTTTATTTGGAAGATGGCAGCTTATAGCTGTAGCTTACATCAGGCTTTTTGTCATATCTATCTGTATTCTCTGCCAAAAACCCATTGATAATAATATTGCCACTATTAACATCCAATAAGCATTCATAGAAATAACCTTCAGACTCCAAGTTCAAGGCTACGCGGCGCTGATGGTAAGCAGCAAGATTCAACTCCGAAAGATGATCATTTACCTTATATTCGATATTGCCCTTGTGGTGATGGCCAGAAAGAACTAGTCCAACATTATATTTATCCAAAAGAGCTAGGAACTTGTTTCTTTCTTGAATATCTGCAAAACCAGTAAGGAACAACGATTGATCAAAAGCCCCGCCTGACATGACATTACCATGTACGATGACCATCTTATACTTTGATTTATCTTTCTTGAGAGCTTCTTCAAACCATGCTAATTGTTTTTTGCCAAGAACTCTCATTGAATTATCAAGCTTGTATATCGACAAGGCATCTCCATAACAATAGAGCGCTATGGTTCCCCTGAAGTGCTTTACATCAAAAACAGTAAAATCATCAGGGTCTAAGTCTGAATCCGGATTCCATTTCTCTTTGTCAAACACATGCCGCTCATGGTTGCCAATGCAATACAAAAACCATTTGTTCATTGTCTTTGAAGTAGACTTAATGACAAAGTTAACAACATCCTTTGAATATCTTCCATCATCTGAAAGATCTCCTAAACACATGATGAATTCAGGCATCTTTGAGTCCAGATAGCTATAGAAGTTATCATGAAAGAATCTAACACCACTATCGGCTTGATCTCTTCCGATGTGAACATCTGTAATTGCAACAAAACGTAAAATATCTTTGGTAACTGAAGTTCTTTCGTCATCGATAGATAGTTTATTTGAGCCACTAGCTATGTCCCTGGATAAATCATAGTATTCCAGGAATGGATTTGAATCATATTGGCTTGTCAAATAACTTGGAAACCTTAATTCGCAGGAGATAATCGATAAGACTACAAGGAATACAAAGATAAGCTTTCTCACATATTCCTCCTATAGACATATCCTAATGAAACACCCCAAGCCGTCATCATATGCCATTGATCCATCAAATACTCTGCTTGCCTCAAGAACCCTGAAATAACAACAGAGCTATGCTCATCTAACAAGAATTCAATACTAGCATCATATATAGGAACTGCTTTCCAGCTTCTTTCCAGCCTATTATTCAAACTGAGAGAAAGAGATAAAACAACAGGATTGAACTTGAAATCAACACCCAGCAATACAAGAGGTGACAAAGACCTCAATGGAGTTGTTGCATATGGAGAGTAAGAAACACCGCCTTGCACGCCTATACCATAACCTATGGCAAAATACTCCCATGAAAAGCGTTGTTTGAAGATATATGAAAGATCTGAAAAGCCTCCCTCTTCAGGAACGTACAGAGTATGAAGATAGAATATGTTTGAAATTGTTTTACCAACTATTAAATCATAACCAAAGCCTGCAGAAAGCTCTTCTGGCTGTATTTGGGTTGAGATCAGAAAATCATCAACATCTGCCGTAAATGACAACACAATAGGCGCATTGGTTGTAATACTATCACGATAACCCATAGCAAGATTCATAGAAAAATCCCCAGCATATAAAACTGAGGATAATACTAGTAGAATCAATATGAGTCTGATTTTATTTAGCATAACGAAAAATACTATATCAAAATAAAATTTAAACTTCTATCTTAACATCTTATGTATTTTACTTTTGCAAAATATTTCTCTTATGTCTCGTTATCGATAAAACCCATCATATCTGAAATGGATGCACCTGGAGCTACCATTGGAAGAACCTTATCATCAGTTGGAATCTGGCAATCGACAACAACAGGCTTAGAAAGCTCTACGGCGGCTTTCAACACACTCTCAGCATCATCATCAAGAGACAATCTCATTCCCTCAACACCATAAGCCTTGGCAAGCATTACCCAATCAAGAGGAGTATCGAGAGTAGTTTCTGAGTACCTCTTTTCATAAAAGAGGTTCTGCCATTGTCTTACCATTCCAAGAGTATGGTTGTTCATGACAAGAATTATGATAGGAAGATTGTAGCGAGCAATTGTTGCAAGTTCATTGCAATTCATTCTAAATGAACCATCACCTGCAACGTTTACAACTTTACAATCAGGGTTTCCAATTTGAGCTCCAATACTTGCACCTGTTCCATATCCCATGGTTCCAAGACCTCCAGATGTTAGAAAATGCCTAGGAGTAATACCACGAAGGAATTGTGCTGTCCACATCTGATGCTGTCCAACTTCAGTTGAGACAATTCTCTTTTCAGGAAGAACCCTATCCAAAGCTTCAATGATTTCCTTTGGTCTTTTTGCCTCTGTGGCAACCGTCTGTGGATACCTTACTCTATTTGTCTCCAATAGATTCATCCACTCCTTGTGCTCAAGAGGCTCTTTAGAAAAGACATCAATCAGATTCTGAAGTGACAGCTTTACATCTGCTATCACATGAACCTGTGTCTCGATATTCTTGTTGAACTCAGCTGGATCTACATCTAGCTGAATGATCTTTGCTTGGCGAGCAAATGTTGAGCCCTTTGATATAACCCTATCAGAGAATCGAGCCCCAATAACAATCAACAAGTCACAGCTATTGATAGTCAAATTCGATAGCTTTGTTCCATGCATTCCGATCATACCTGTAAATCTAGGACTTTCAGAGGAGATTGCACCCAAACCCATCAAAGATGACCCTACAGGACTATCGATAAGAGAAGCAAAACGCATTAATTCTTCAGATGCATCTGACCTGATCACCCCACCTCCAACATAGATCATTGGACGCTCGGATGACTTGATCAAATCAATTGCACGATTAAGATCGGACTCTCTGAATCTAACATGCTTTCTTTCGACTTTCTTTACTTCTTTCTTTTCGTATTCATATGTTTCAGTTTGGACATTCTTGGGAATATCTACCAAAACAGGACCGGGTCTTCCCTCTTGGGCAATTTCAAATGCACTTCTGATAGTGTCCGCTAGTTCCTTGATATCCTTAACAATGAAGTTGTGTTTTGTTACAGGAAGAGTAACTCCTGTGATATCAACCTCTTGGAAGGAATCCTTTCCCAATAGAGATACTGGAACGTTTCCTGTGATTGCTATCATTGGAACACTATCCATATAAGCAGTTGCCAAGCCTGTTACAAGATTGGTAGCGCCAGGGCCAGATGTTGCAATGCATACACCAACTTTACCAGTTGAACGTGCATATCCATCGGCAGCATGGCTAGCTCCCTGTTCATGAGCAGTTAGGATGTGTCTTATCTTTCCATGATGTCTATATAGAGCATCATAAAGAGGTATTACCTGTCCTCCTGGGTATCCAAATACACATTCAACTTCCTGCTCTATTAGACATTCTACGATTATATCTGCACCTGTTGTTTTCATCTTTTCTAACATCCCTCAGTATTTATAGCACCCTCGTTTGCAGATGAAACATGTTTTGCATAACGTGCTAGATATCCAGTTTTGATCTTTGGCTCTTTGGGAACGAAGCTTTTGCGTCTTCTTTCAAGCTCATCTTCAGAAACCATCAAATCAAGTCTTCCATTCTCGATATCAATAGAAATGATATCGCCATCATGAACAAGTCCTATTGGCCCCATATCTGCAGCCTCGGGAGACACGTGGCCTATGGAAGCACCTCTAGTTGCACCAGAAAAGCGTCCATCTGTAATGAGAGCAACAGACTTATCCAAGCCCATGCCTGCGATAGCTGATGTTGGAGATAGCATCTCTCTCATTCCCGGTCCTCCCTTGGGACCTTCATAACGGATTACGATTACATCCCCTGCTTTGATCTCATTGCCGAATATTGCCTTTATAGCTTCTTCTTCTGAGTCATAAACACGTGCTTTTCCACAATGCTTGTACATCTCTGGTGCTACTGCAGATTTCTTTACGACAGCACCAGCAGGAGCTAGTGTTCCTTTTAAAACTGCAATACCTCCTGTTGGCATAAATGGATTGTCAATTGGTCTGATTACCTCAGGATTATAGTTATGTGCTTTCTCAACAGAGTCCTTGATTGCCTTTCCTGTAACAGTCATGCAATCGAGATCTAGCAAGTTTCTTTTGCTCATCTCTTTCATGACAGCCATAACTCCCCCTGCTAGATACAGATCTTCCATATGATCAGGACCTGCGGGAGCTAGATGACATAAGTTTGGAACTTCGCTCGAATGCTTGTTGGCATCGAAGATATTAATCTTAATACCAGCTTCATGCGCAATTGCTGGAAGATGGAGCATTGTATTGGTAGAGCATCCCAACGCCATATCGACCTTAAGGGCATTCTCAAGAGAAGAGCTGTTGATAATATCCTTTGCCTTTATATCCTTCTCCAACAATTCCATGATCTTATATCCTGCTTCCTTTGCAAGGCGCTCACGCTCTGCATACACTGCAGGGATAGTTCCATTTCCAGGAAGGGCTATTCCTATCGCTTCACATAGGCAGTTCATTGAGTTAGCAGTATACATTCCTGAGCAAGAGCCGCATGTTGGACATGCACTGTTTTCCCACTCAAGGAACTCATCATCATCCATCGTTCCAGAGGCATGTTTTCCTACAGCTTCAAACATTGAAGATAAAGACATTCCTCTCTTGTCTCCGCCCTTTACATGGCCTGCGAGCATAGGCCCGCCTGAGATAAATATCGAAGGAAGATTCAATCTTAATGCTGCCATGAGCATTCCAGGAACGATCTTGTCGCAATTAGGAATGAACACAAGAGCATCAAATGGATGTGCCATTGCCATGACTTCAACTGAATCGGCAATAAGCTCACGAGACGCAAGAGAGTACTTCATACCGCTGTGTCCCATAGCAATGCCATCGCACACTCCGATAGTAGGGAACTCTACAGGGTTTCCTCCAGCTTCCCTAATTCCAGCTTTAACAGCCTCACCTATCTTTCTTAGTTCCTTGTGCCCAGGAATAATCTCATTGAATGCACAAACAACACCAATTTGTGGTTTAGCAATCTCTCTATCTGTCCAGCCCAGGGCCTTCATCAGTGACCTATGAGGAGCTCTATCATCCCCACTCTTCATCATATCAGATCTCATCAAATCCTCCGAATAATCTCATTGAATGCAAAATAGAGCTTTAGATTACTTCTTGAGCCAGCTCATCAAGGATCTAAGTCTTTCGCCTGTTTCCTCAAGAAGTGTATCTTCGTTGATTCTCTTCATTGCATTGAAGTATGGTCTTCCAACCTGGTTCTCCAAAAGCCAATTGCGAGCAAATGTTCCTTCCTGAATATCCTTAAGAACATCCTTCATGGCTTTCTTTGTATCCTCTGTAATGATCTTCGATCCTGTGATGTAATCACCATACTCTGCAGTATCAGAGATTGAATATCTCATGTACTTGAATCCGCCTTGGTTGATCATATCAACAATTAGTTTCATCTCGTGACAACACTCAAAGTATGCCATCTCTGGCTGGTATCCTGCTTCAACAAGAGTATCGAATCCTGCCTTGATAAGAGCTGTAACACCACCGCAAAGAACTGCTTGCTCTCCAAATAAGTCTGTCTCAGTCTCTTCCTTGAAGCTTGTGACAAAGATTCCAGCTCTTCCTGCACCGATTCCTGCAGCATAAGCAAGTGCAACCTCTTCCGAGTCCCCACTTGGGTCCTGAGCTACTGCAATAAGAGAAGGAACACCTTTTCCTTCCTGATATTGAGAACGAACTGTGTGTCCTGGACCCTTTGGTGCGATCATTATTACGTTTGTATCTTCCTTAGGCTTGATCTGTCCAAAATGAATATTGAATCCATGAGCGAATGCTAGATATGCGCCCTTCTTGAGGTTTGGTTCAATTGATTGATAATAGAGCTTTGACTGCTTTTCATCGTTAACAAGAATCATGACAACATCTGCATTTCTAACAGCTTCCTCTGTTGTCATTACTTTAAGTCCTGCTTCTTCTGCCTTGCTCCAGCTCTTTGAACCATTGTACAGGCCTACGATTACATCTACACCTGATTCATGCAAATTAAGAGCATGTGCATGTCCCTGGCTACCATAGCCAATGATTGCAACAGTCTTATCCTTTAGCTTTGACATGTCTGCGTCTTTTTCATAGTACATCTTTGCCATCTTTTACCATCCTTTATACAAACTCCTCGAAGGAGATTTCTGCGAGTGCTCTGGAACCACGCTCTAAAGCCGTCATTCCAGTTCTAACGAGTTCGACTATTCCATACTTTTCTGCCAAAGTAAGGAAAGATTCCAGCTTATCTGCATTTCCAACAACCTGTAACGATACTGTCTCTGGAGTGACATCTATGATCTTTGCCTTGAAGATTTCTCCTAGAGTTACGATATCGGCTCTGTTTGAGTTGTCTGCTTTAATCTTCACAAGCACAAGCTCTGCTCTTACAGATCCAGATGTTGTCATCTCGTATACCTTGATTACATCAACAAGCTTCTCTGCCTGTCTTATGATCTGATCTACGATATTCCTGTCTCCAGATATTACAATTGTGATTCGGCTTCTTTCTGGGGACTCGGTCTCTCCTACAGAGAGTGAGTCGATATTGTACCCACGACGGGAAAAGAGAGAGACGACGCGCATCAATACACCTGCCTTGTTATTCACAAGGATAGCAAGCGTATAGCTGTTGTTAGCGCTATAATCCATAGTGCCCTCCTAAAAAAATAACCCGCGGTTTTTTAGACCACGGGCTTACGCTCTAAGCTTAACCGTGGCTAGCAGGTTACGATTAGAACGACGATAATGACGATAGAAGCGATTGTTGAAAAATTAAATCTATCCATGTCATTATCTCCTTGCAATTAGATGTTATTCGCAATATACAGAGTTTGTCTTTTCCAAGTCAATTAAAAATCGATTATTATTTTCCAAATCCCTCAAATTTGTAGTGAGAAAAGAACTCTTTTATCTCATTATCGTTTCTTAGGTATTGGAATGTTGTAATTCCTAGCCTGTTTGCACTCTCGATGTTCTCAAGCCTGTCATCTATAAAGATTGTATCCTCTGCTTTCGCTCCTTCCAATGAAATAATATGGCGCCAGAACGCTGGAAGCGGCTTTGCTATATGGATCAAATGAGATGCATACAATGAATCAAAAACCTCTTTAAAGCATGGATATGTCGATAGAATATAGTCCCAATGAGGTGCAAAAGTATTTGAGCCTACTACTACACGATGCCCAGATGTTTTCAATGCCCTGATCTCTTCGATCATGAATTCATTGAGCGTTGGCTTGAAATATTTCAGAAATGGATTATCACTTATTTTTCCAAGCGCAAAGTTAATCTCCATGTGTCTGTAGTAGTCATCAGGAGTCATCCAACCTTCCATTAATGCATGGTTATATAGATAATAGTCAGAACGAAGCACATCGTAATCAAGATTGTATTCTCTAGCTATATCAGGAAGAGTCTTAACATTCAGGATCAGCACTTCTCCCATATCGAAAATGAATAGTTTTGACATAGAAAAACCGTCGAGTAGACAACCTCGACCCTCCTTTCAAAATTTATTATTAGTGAAAGGCTAGTCTGTTGCCCCTCACAGAACCGTACGTGCAGTTTTCCCGCATACGGCTCTTCAAACATCCATTCAGTTTCAGCCCCAGATGTTAACCGTCAGATGAGGTTCCGGTATGTAGTAGTTCCAAACTCT
>CAKQTE010000032.1 GCA_934276485.1 uncultured Spirochaetales bacterium
CAATAGGGATGACAGTGAACCTTGAGGAGATAACATCCGGAGGAAGAATCGATGCTGTTGCGGAAAACAAGGACACCGTATTCATCATTGAGTTCAAGCTAAATAAATCAGCACGCGATGCACTCTCTCAGATCAGGACCAATCACTATGCTGACAAGTTCCTATCAAAAGGTAAGAAGATAAAGCTTATTGGAATCAACTTCTCATCAAAAGATAGGAACATCGACGACTATCTAGTGGAAGAGCTATAACTGATATTTAGGAATATCTATTGAGTAAATCAAATTGCTAAAATACAAGATTGTTGGCAATATAGTTATGTAAAAGAAGGACTTTATGGGCGTTTATTTGAATCCGGGATATCAGAGTTTAAGCATTTCTAAGAATTCAGAATTTTATGTCGACAAGTCTATGATTATTTCATATCTCAATAAAGTGATAGATACGGAATCAAGATTTGTTTGTGTATCTCGTCCTAGAAGATTTGGAAAAACCATGGCAGGTAACATGATTGCTGCCTATTATTCAAAAGATTGTGACTCAAAGGCAATATTTTCGGATATGAAGATTTCAAAAGATCCTTCTTTTGAGAAATGTCTTAACAAGTTCAATGTTATAAAGCTGGATATTAACCCAATGTTCAGAGAAGCTATGATGAAAAAAGAAAAGCTTTCTGAACTTATAACTAAGAAGATAGTGTCAGAACTTTCTATCAGTTTTCCTCTAATTGGTATTTCCTATGAAGACTATATAGCAGATGCAATATTGAAGATAAATCAAAAAACGCATGATAAGTTTATCTTCATTATTGACGAGTATGATGTTGTTATTAGGGAAAATAGTGATAAAGATATTTTAGATGATTACCTGAATTTCTTGATCATCTTGTTTAAGAATGCAGATTTAGCGCCTGTCATTTCACTTGTATATCTAACAGGAATCATTCCGATTGTTAGAGATAAAGTACAGTCAAAGCTTAATAATTTTGAAGAATTCACAATGGTAGATGCTTATCCATTGGAAGAATATGCAGGATTTTCAGTCAAGGAAACGCAAGATCTTTGTATACAATATGGCATGGATTTTGACGAGATTAAGCGTTGGTATGATGGCTACAACCTAAATGGAGTAGAGTTGTATTCTCCTCGTTCCGTTGTCACCGCAATTAAGAAGAAAAAGTGTAGTGACTATTGGACTCAAACAGGCTCATATGAGGCATTAAGAAACTTCATTTTGATGAATATGGAAGGTATTAAAGACGATATCATATCCATGATTTCTGGAGCGAGAGTACATGTGAATGTATTGAAATTCCTTAATACAATGAACTCTTTTCATACAAAGGATGATGTTTTCACATACTTAATTCATATAGGGTATCTGGCTTATGATGGAGAGACAGAAGAGTGCTATATTCCAAATTATGAAATCAAGACAGAGTGGATTAACTCTATAGAGGATTCTGCTGATTATAAGAGCGTTATGGAGCTTGTTAATGGTTCGAAAGAACTTTTGCATGCTACTTGGAACATGGATTCTGAGGCTGTTGCACGTGCCATAGAAAAGACTCATATGGAAGTGACTAGCAATTTAACCTATAACAATGAGGGATCTTTTCAAAGTGCAATACGTCTTGCTTATTTCTATGCAGATTCGTATTATACCGTTGTCTCCGAGTTGCCTTCGGGAAAAGGATTTGCAGATATTGTCTTTATCCCTTATGTTCCAGATAAGCCAGCAATAATTGTTGAATTAAAGCGCAATACTAGCGTTCAGAGTGCTATCGATCAAATTAGACAAAAGGAATATCCCGATATATTGAAAAAGTACAAGGATAACCTTTTGCTTGTTGGAGTTAGCTACTCTGAGAAAAGCAAAAAACACAGCGCAATAATTGAAAAAGCATAGTCTTCTCTTTTAATGGGGAACTCGTCAAGAAGGCACATGTAGTTTGATAATAACTTCATTGCTAAAGAATGGAATGGAAGTGAACTCTATTTTGCAAGAGCTATCGAATAGTTGTAGGCGAGTTGCAATATTGTTCAATCCAAATGATTTCTTCTCACTTTCTTTGTTCATTGCTCTTTCTGCTTTCTCAACGTCGATACCTTGTCCATTGTCGGAGACAACAATGGTTAATATATTTTCTCTTAAAGAAATATAGACAGAGATTTGTGGATCTATAAAACAATCATGAGTGAGACTATTAAAACCATGCTTGATAGCGTTTTCTACAAGAGGTTGCAATATCAGTTTAGGAATCTCTATTGAGTATAGCTCTGGAGAGCACGAAATGGAAAATGAGATGATGCCATTTAGACGGAAGTTCATGATCTTCATATAGTTCTCAGCTTGCTTGATCTCATCAGATAGCTTGATCATGAATGAGCCCTGATTCAATGAATACCGCAAGAAACTTGAAAAAGAAGAGACCATTTCAGATGCTGTTGCCATATTTCCATTGATTATTTCCATGTTTATGATCTCAAGAGTGTTGTAGATAAAGTGAGGGTTAATCTGTTCTGTGAGCATTTGGGACATATACAAGAACTTTTCTTTCTCCTCGTATTTTACCTTCTCAAGATTCTCCATAAGCTTTCCATACATGTCATTTATCGATGTAATCAGCGCACCTGATTCATCTCTGTATTTAGGTTTTACATCGAACTTGTATGTGTTGTATTTCATTCTCTCAAGCATTCTCGTGATAGTTGTAAATGGAGCCATTAAACGCTTTGAGATCAAGGAAATGAGGAATGCACTTGCAAATACGATTACTAAAGTGGTAACTATAGAGAATGTAATTACCATGCTCTTTCCTGTGAACAGAGAGCTCTTCTTTATATGTATATCTAGCTGGAGTTCGTTGATATCGCAACTACCACGTACTGTAATATAGCTAGTGTCATATTGGTTCAAATCAACAAATAGGGGATAGTCCCTGAAATAGAATTGGATCATTATATCCATCTCATCAGAGGTTGTTTCTTTCAAGCTTTGTTTGATTCTCTCTGTAGATAGTAGGACTATCAAATATATTTGAGCCTGCCCGTCTTGTGTGATTCCAATGTAATTGGATCCATTTAATGCGCTAAAAGGAATAACAACAGGAATTGCGGTGCTAGTTCTTCTGAAAGGGGATCTCATCTCCTTTAGCATAGTTATGCCTTTGACGTTTTCAAGGTCATCTAAAGACAGGAATGCACTTGGATTTATTATATAGTCGTCAAATGAGCTTAATACTTCTCCTTTATCTGTAAGGAAATATGCATTGTCTACAATGTAGGAAGATGACATTATTGCATTGATTTTAGGTTGGAATGCCACTTTCTTGTCCATGAATGATAGCTTTTGATTGATAACGAGATTTGAAAATGTGTCATCTGTTGTTGCAAATAATATCTTGTTGTAGATATCCTTCCATGTTTGGTTGATATTCGCAGCAATAACGTTCGTCCATTGGGAAGCGAGCCTATCTGCTTCCTTTTCATAGCTTTTTGAAAAGAACAAGATCGTAGAAAAACAAAGTATGATACATAAGAGTGTCATCATCGATTCCATGACAAGCGTGATCTTTGTTTTCAACGATAGATCTGAGTAATGAACCATATACTTATCCTATTTTCTTGCAGATACTCGCATCTTTCTGTAATCAGAAGGTGCCATTCCTTCCTGTTGCTTGAAGATTCTATGAAATGAACGGTAGTCAGAATATCCTAGTTGCAAGCCAAGCTCTTCTACAGATAGATTTGTTTCGATCAAGAGCTTCTTTGCATATTCAACACGGGATCTGTTTATGAAAGTCCTGAATGTCTCTCCTGTCTTGTTTTTGTAGTATGTTGAAAAGTAGGTTGCATTCATGCCAACTTCCTTGGCAACCTCTGCAGAGTGGATTATCTTGTCAGGATTGGCTTTTACGATCAATCGTGCCTTATGAATGATAGGATCGTTTTCCAATAAGGCTTCTGGTATTTCGTATTTCGATATATACAACAACTTCTCAAGAACGAAGGCTTTGAGTTCAGATATCCTGCCAATATTGTTAACATCTGAGATGTTCATTTCAGTTGTAGCATCCTTTGCGATCATTGCGTTTGCAATAAGATGCTTTATAGCATCATTTAAAAGGAACATACACATTCCTTTTACGTAGTTTGGAGGAGGGCAGGGGATATACATCAAAGAGGAGAAGAAGGAATCCATCCAATTCTTAATCTTTTCAATATCTTGTGAGATCAGAAGATCAACAAGGCTTTCTGTGTCGATATCGCCTGCGACCATGGTTGGCATCTTTGTAGATATATCCTTTTGGGAGTATACTCCTCCTTTATCAGAATATAGCGAATATGCAAGAGAAGTCATCGCAACTTGATAAGAGTGATGTATCGTATATAGTTCTTCTGTGCTTTCTCCAATGCCAATTGATACTCCTAGGTTTTGTTTATAGATCTGATTGCATATATGCAGTGCGTATTCTTGGTCTGCAGGAATTACCAAGACAGTATGTTTATTGTATTCATGTACCACAGAGTCTTGAATTTGAGGGATGCTTAAGTTTTCTGTCTTATCTATGACAGCAATCGTTTTTACACCATTTGACAAAGATAGATGAAATACTTCATTACCTCTTATCGCTTCCTCTTCTGACTTTACTTCTCCTCTCAAGAGACGCTCGAGAAACATTCTTGATGCGACCTTCATCACTTCGTCACTGATTTCGTATGGCGAAAGGGAAGTATATTTGTTCTTCTCTTTTTTAAGCACCGATATAAGTTCTTTCTTGTTTATTGGCTTTAGGATATATGCAACAACACCAAGCCTTATAGCTTGTTGCGCATATTTAAAGTCATCGAATCCACTGATAAGAATAAAGGATGTGTTCAAGCCTTTTTTATTGGCTGTTTCCAACAGCTCAAGCCCTGTCATTCTAGGCATCACAATATCTGAAATAACCAAGTTGGGCTTTGTTTTGGCTATTAGATCCAATCCTTCTTTTCCATCGGAAGCTACTCCTACGATCTCTATATCAGGGAATTCTTTTTCAACAATCCCGCGTATTCCATTTCTAATAGAAGGCTCATCATCAACAATAACAAGCGAAAAAGTATCATTGGACATGAGCTTAGTCTATCAAAGGAAAAAGCTGCCCTCAACCAAAAAAAAGTTACATTTTGGAAAATAAAAGCCATAGTGGAATAGATTTTTCGGCTTTAGCCTATAGAAAAAAGGAGATAGATGATGAAAAAGGTATTAGCTTTATCACTTATTCTATTAGTAGCAGCTACAGCAGTATTTGCAAGTGGATCTGCAGAGAGTGCTGCAACTACTGGCAAGAAGACAGTAGTAGAGATTTGGACAAACGACAGACATGATGCTGAATATATGACAAAGGTCGTAGAGAATTTCAATGCATCACACAGCGACATCGAGATCAAGCTTACAACCATTGTTGAAGATTATCCAAACATGCTTGTTATGTCATATACATCTGGAAACGCTCCAGACCTATTTTATATGAATGCAAGAGGAACAGGATTCGATCTAAAGACATTTGTTGATGCCAAGATGCTCGAGAAATATCCTCAGTCAGTTCTTTCTGATGCAGAGTTCGAGAAAATAACAGATGCTAGCAAGCACATTGTAGAAGGTGTTAATGCTATCGATGGTGTTCCTTATGGTATTTTTAACGTAGTGAGAAGTGGAACAAGAATGATCTACAACGTAGATTTGTTGAAGGCTTCTGGATATACAGAGTTCCCAAAGACTCTTACCGAGCTTGTTGACCTAACTGTTAAGGTTGCAAAGGACGGAAAGGGTAACTACTACGGTATCTCAACATGTGCATCTGCTCAGTTCGAGAGATGGCTAGAGGGAATCATCAACAAGAGTGGTATCTATCACTATGATTTCAAGAATGGTAAGTTCAACTTCGATGGTTATAAAGAACCAATCTTGATCGCTCAGAGATTCTTCAAGGAAGGAGCTATGTTCCCAGGATCAAACACACAGGGTGTTGATGCAATGCGTGCTCAGTTTGCTAACGGAACATTCGCTGTTTGGGGAAACGCTAGCCAGGAAGCTGGAGTATTCACAGATCAGTTCCCTATCAAGGATTTCGAGTGGGCAGTTGCAGAACTTCCATCACTAGATGGATCTACAAAGGGTACAGTTGATTCAAGACCTCAGAAGGGACTCTTTATGTTCTCCTCTTCAAAGAACAAGGATGCAGCTTGGGAAGTTGTTAAGTATCTAAATAGCGAAGCTGTTGTCAAGGGATACGTAGAGATGGGATATGCTCTTCCTCTTTCAGAGTACATCATGGGTGTTGTTGATACTTCTCAGATGGGACGCCTTGCAGATTTCGCTCCAGTTAGCTATGAAGGCCTATATCCATCAGTACCAGCAGTTTCATATGCAGGCGATGACTATGCTAAGACAATCTGGAACTGTATCGTAAACGGAACTGATGTTGACAAGTGTATCGCAGACTTGAACAAGAGATACAACGAAGCTTTGGAAAAGGATGTAAAGCTTGGAAAGGTCAAGCGTGTTGTAATTGAGAATTTCGACAACCTTCATCCAAACGCAAATCCTATTACTTATCTCTCTAAGTAAGCACATCTAGCTTATTGCCCGGATGGAGTCATCCGGGTTTTATAAAATCAAGGAGAACGAAAATGACCAATGATGTTAAAAAGATAAGAAGGAAAGAGGCCCTCTCTGCCGGTCTGATGATCTCTCCAAGTATCATTCTTCTAATCGTCACATCAATCTATCCATTCATGTGGCTATTTAGATATGTCCTATATGACTACAATGGATTCTCAGCATATTTTACAGGGATGGATAACATCAAGAGAACATTTACGGATGTTGTATTCTGGCAGAGTGTTCTGCACACTTTCGAGTATGCCATCGCAAAGCTTATAATAATCATTCCACTATCATTGTTATTGGCTTTGATCATCCACAAGAATATACCAGGAAGCAAATTCTATAAGATGGTTTTCTTCCTTCCTACAGTAATCAGTGCTTCCATTTATGCCTTGATTTTCACATTCATATTCTCTGTTTTCAAAGGGCCATTGAATACTGTATTGCAGAACCTTCACTTTATATCGTCTCCAATAGATTGGCTTGGTAATGCAAAGTGGGTAATGAAATCTGTAATCATAGTTGCTATCTGGGGTGGAGTAGGAAACTACATGATTTATTTCCTATCAGGTCTTTCAAGTGTCTCTAGTGATGTATATGAAAGCTGCATGATTGACGGAGCAAATGCTCGTCAGACATTCTTCAAGATCACACTTCCAATGCTTTCTCCTATTTTGAAGGTAATCCTACTGTTGGCAATCACAACAGCATTCAAGGATTATGAATCGATCATGGTACTTTCTGGAGGAGGTCCAAATAACAGGTCACAGGTCATGTTCCTGTATATCTATCAATTGATCTTTGGCTCAGGCTCAAGCTTCAATATCCAGATTGGATATGCAACTGTGCTTAGCATTATCGCAGCAATGATCATTGGTATCGTAACAGTAATCTATAACAAGTTCGCAAAGCGCTTGGATGACGTCATTTAAGGGGAAAAACATGGAAAAATCCAGAGCAATTCTTTCAGGAAAGCAAAAGACAATCAGAGGGATAATTGCATTTCTTTCAATATGTTTCTCTCTTTTGATGTTGTATCCAATTATCTATATCATATTGGGTTCATTTAAGGAAAATAGGGAGTTGTTGTTAGGTGGAGCGAAGCTTCTACCTTCAAAGTGGGTATTCCAGAACTATGTAGATGCATGGAAGACCGCTAACTTCTCTGTGTATACAAAGAACTCAATCTTCTTGGGCTTGGGAGTAATGATCTTCACCGTAATTATTACAACAATGGCAGGCTATGTATTCTCAAGAAAGGAGTTCAAGTACAAGGAAGTATTATATAGCGTATATCTGGCATTCATGTTTGTTAACGTTGGTTCTGTTACACTTAGACCGCTATTTGAGCTTGCTGTTAAGATGAATATGAACAAGTCTCTTTGGAGTGTAATCCTGATCATCACAGGAACAGGACAGGCTACATATATCTTCCTTTCACGTGGATTTGTAAACAGTGTTCCAAAGGAACTTGATGAAGCTGCCAGAATCGATGGATGCACATTCTTCCAGACATTCTATAGGATAATCTTTCCTCTTCTGAAGCCTATTACTTCAACAATTGCACTTCTGTCCTTTAGAGCAGGCTGGAACGAGTACATACTTCCATTGGTGTTCACAATGTCAAATGACAAGATGAGACCTTTGACTGTTGGTGTAAACATGCTCAAGAACAATGGAGATGGAGCTGCGGCATGGAACATTATGTTTGCAGGTGCTACCCTTGCGATCATTCCTATGATTATAATCTATCTTATGTTCTCAAAGCACTTCATGCAGGGAACAACAGCTGGAGCTGTAAAGGGCTGATAAAATGAAATTCGTAGATAAATATCAAGTATCTCCTGTCGTAGAAGAACTTTATAAGCCAGATTTCTCAGACACAGATCAACTACGATTCGAGCGTAGGCTAAGAGAGAAGATTGCAAAACGCGATATAAGCTATCCTGAGATTATCGATTCATCATCCTGGGAGTATTACTACTCCCATGGGGATAGCTATGTAGATAAGTCCACATTCTATTCAGAGCTAATGTATGTTCAGTTCTCAACAAGAACAAACTTACATGCAGAAAAGGCTGGACAGGTTGAGTTGACTCTTTGGACATATGGCGCTGTGACTATATTCTTCAATGGCAAAAAGGTTCTTGAGGACTCCATTCCTTGCTATAAGCCAATAAAGAAGAATACATTCTCTGTGGATGTGGAGAAAGGTGACAATGAACTATTTGTCTATTTCCAGAATCTTGGAGTAAGAGATACCAGAAATCTATTTGGAATCTCATACGAAGAAAGTGATTGGTATTCATTCTCTACTTTTGATAAAGCAGAGTGCAGTGAAATCTCGTCTTGGCTTGATAACATCGTTCTTGATAAGAATGTTCTAACATTTCCTTCTTCTAGAGACGATATAGAGCTTGGCTATGATCTTGCGTCCCCTGACTATGGAAAGGTGAAGATCCGCTATAGCTGGAAGAATCTTCCTAAGTGTGACAGGGTGGAGATTCCAGAAGGAAATCCATATGTTCTAGTAAGAGTTCAGGGTTTGAAGCGTAGGTTTGAGATTGAGGAGTACGTTACTCCTGATTATCCGGGAGTGATGGATAAAAGTGAAAATTGCAAACGCATGCTTAAAGTCATTGCAGATGCAGAAGGCTTATCTAGGGGCGATAAGTTTGGATTCTATATCCAATGTATTCTTGCTCGTAAAGCTCTTGGTCGCGTCAATCCTAATGACGAAGCGCATTTCTATGAAACACTTGATCAGATCGAAAGGCGCTTTGACTGCTCTGATTTCCTTATCTCGGGCGTGATCAGATATATGAAGAACTACGAGATATCATCAGATCTTGAAGCGAGAATCAAGGAAGTTCTTCTTAACTATCGCTATTGGATGACAATGGATGGTAGCGATGCGATGTGCTTCTGGAGTGAGAATCACTCACTTCTGTTCTATTCATGTGCAATGCTTGTCGGTGCTATGTATCCAGATGAGTATTTTCCACGCTCAAAGATGACAGGATCTGAGCTTTCTGAGTTTGGAAAGCGTTTGACACTAGAATGGATGGATGACCTAGAAGAGTATGGATATGAGGAATTCTTAAGCACAGTATATATGAATGTTACTTTGGCATGTCTTTTGAACATCATTGACTATGCAGAGAAAGACATATCCGACAGAGCAAGAAAGATTACAGACTTGATGATTCATGAGCTTAGTCTTCATACTTTCGATGGGTCTATTATCGCTCCAATGGGTAGGGTGTATAGAGGAGTAATCAATCCATTCAATCAAGGAGCTCAGACTTTGATGAACCTCATTGAGCCATCATGTCCTACATCCTTTGGAGAAGGTTGGCTTAGCTATTGGGCAACAAGTAGTTATGAATTCCCTAAAGATGTTAAAGCGTTGATGGAGTCTTCTGTTGAGAAGGAATATTCAACTGGAGATGCCCTTATTAGAATCAAGAAGGAAAAAGACTACATTGTCACTTCTGTTCAATCCCCTCGTATGGATGGTTTTGTTCGTTGGCACAATGTCACATTGGAAGATGATACTGAGAAATACAAGAACACACATGCATACACAAAGAGTTTCAATGAAAGATTCCATGGAACAACTTTCTTTGAGCCGGGAACCTTTGGCTACCAGCAGCATATGTGGTCTGTAGCACTCTCCGGAGAGGCATTGATCTTTGCAAATAACCCAGGTGCTTCTTCTGATTCTTCCTCAATGCGTCCTGGCTATTGGTACGGCAATGGAGTGATGCCAGCTTTGAAGCAGACTGGAAATATGATTGGTGCAATCTATTCGCTAGGAGAAGATTATCCAATACAATTTACACACTTATTTTTGCCAATTTGCAAATTCGATAGCTTCGAGAAAGATGGAGATTGGATATTTGTAACAAAAGACGATGGAAAGGCTGCTATTTGGTGTAGCACTAAGCTTGAAAGCTATAATGATGAGATAGCGAATTCTGAGTTCCGCGCATATGGCGATAAGAGTGCTTATCTAGTGATTGCAGAAGGAAGGAACATAAGCCTTGATGCATTAAAGGAAAAAGCAAAAGCTCTCACTCCTAAATACGATAGCGACAAGAATGAGCTAATTGTAAATGGAGAATTGTTCTTGAGATTTATTAAGTCAAACGACAAAACACAATTCATTTGATTTAAGAGGGGCTACTTTTATGTTGAGAGTAGCCCCAGTTTGAGTCTGTATCTCTATTTTTAGTGAATAAAATGCAACAAATCTTAAGGAATAGCTGAAAACAACTAGCAAGAATCGTTTGAAATGACTTCTTATATTAGGAGGTCGTCATGACGATTGATAAATCATTTCAAGAAGAAGCAGAGATTTGCTATACTGATGACATGGCAAAGCTGATAGAAACATCATCATACACATTCGAGAAGCTTCTGGAGCTGGATAGACTTTATGTAGACAAAACCCAGTTTTTCTACAAGCTGATCAAAACTCAATCAGCAGTCTTTGTCTCCAGACCAAGACGCTTTGGAAAAAGCCTTGCTGTAAGCATCTTTGAAAGTATATTCCAAGGAAGGAAAGAGCTATTTGATGGTCTATACATAAGCAAGACAGACTATGACTGGAAGAAGTATCCTGTAATAAGGTTCAGCTTTGGTTCTTGCTCGTCCAAGAACAGCAAGGAGTTAAATGGATGGATTACTAGAAGACTCAATGGCATTGCTTCTGGTTATGGGTTTGAACTCAATATCGAAAACTCCCTAAGTGAAGTTTTTTCTGAGCTGATCGAAAAGCTTTATGCAAAGCATGGTAAGGTTGTCATCCTTGTCGATGAATACGAGAAGGTAATAACAGACAACATCTACAACGAGAACATCGAGGAAATGAGGGATGTCCTCAGCTCCTTCTATCAAGTGCTGAAGGATATGGAGACATACATTCGCTTTGTCTTTATAACCGGTGTCACAAAGTACACGAAGCTTTCCCTCTTTTCAAAGATGAACAATCTTAGGGACATCTCGATGGAATATGAATATGCAGAGATGTTTGGCTACACCCAAGAAGAGCTTGAGCATTACTTTGCAGAGCATGTCGAAGAGAAGATGGAGATATGCAGCCTGGATAGAGAAACACTTCTTGAGA
>CAKQTE010000033.1 GCA_934276485.1 uncultured Spirochaetales bacterium
CTCCCTGGCTATCATAAAAGCTTGTACTCTAAACAAAGAAAATGATGTTTGGACTAATAGCAAGACGATACGTTTCTCTTTATTAGATTCAGCCAAAGCGGCTTAATTTAACCGCACAGGTCGAAAATTTTTCAAATTATTTTTCCGATGGAATGATTGAGTTTTCCATGATGATCTTTGCAATCTCTATTGCAACATCATATATTGAGCAATTCAAGTTTCCCTTTAGCCAATTAAGGTACAACGTCGATATTCCACCAGCAGCGTAATAAACCCTGAGAGGGAATGCTCTATCTTTCTTTATTGACTCAGGAATAGAGAGATCATTGCTGATATATTCAACAAATAGATTGGTAACATAATCCATAAAATCATTTGAATATGTCTTTTCAAGTAGGATCTTGTATTTATCGATATTGTCATCAATGAACTTACTGACTTCAAACAAAAGACTTGTTGGATTATCACAAAATCTATCAAGAGAGAACTTTGATAGGATCTCTTTGAGTTTCTCGATGATCTCGTTATTGATCTCTTGCAACAGATCTGCAATGCAAGAGTAGTGAGCATAAAATGTCGCTCTATTTATGTCTGCTTCTCTGACAATATCTGTGACAGTAATTGTTACATAAGGCTTTATTGTCAGAAGTTTATAGAATGCCTCTCTTATAAGGGATTTGCTTCTAAGGGCATTCTTATTAAGTTTTCTTTCCATAGAATATATACCTAATAAATTATTATAAATAATATTACAAAAAATACAACAAGTGTCTGACTTTATATTTAATACGATTTTAAAATAATCTATTAAAAATAAATATATTGTTTACATATAATGAGATATCAAATATTATGATATTAATATATTATCCAACAACTGTTGGAATTTAGACATTAATATGTAGTTTGTGTAAAAAGTGATTGTCATAAAAATATTCTAGTCTTATATTTCATGTGAGTTTTAAGAGAGGGTTCTATGGGAAATCATAAGAAGAAAGTTGGTTTAGCAATACTTAGATACGTATTGATGATTCTTATTTTCATTGGTGCATTTATTGGTATCAAATGGTTCTATGATCAAATTACAATAGATACATATACAGCACCGCTGACACCAGTAGAGGTTGAAAAGGCAGAAGTAAGAACTGTAAGCAAGACTATGGTTCTATCGGCAACCATTGAATCAAAGAGCGTTGTTCCTGTTTCAAGCTATGTAGATGGAACAATTTTAGAGTACCTAGTTGATGAAGGTGACTATGTTGAAAATGGCGATGTCATTGCAAAGATTGACCCAGAGCCATATAGATTACAATACGAACAAGCCAAAGCTGGATATAGTGGATACGCTTCCTCATTTGAAAGAGTAGAGAAACTATACAAACAAAATATTGCTACAAAGCAAGACTACGATACCTTGAAAGCACAGAAGGAAGCTTTTGAGCATCAATTGGAACTTGCTAAATTGCAGCTATCATATACAGATGTTGTTGCACACGCTTCCGGCGTTGTACAAAAGAAGATCTCTAGCGAAGGATCAACAGCTGCTAAGGGCGTTCCTCTAGCTCTTGTATCTGATTTGGAGAATCTTACTGTTAATGTAAGCGTAGGCGAGAAATATTACGATATATTCAGGAAGAATGCTGATAATATCTCTATCACAATAGTTCGCCCTGAATCAAAGTATTCTGAAACAGTTGTAGGTAAGGCAGAGATTGATAATGTTGCAAAATTCATCGATCCTCTAAGTAAATCATTCAAGGTTTCCTTGACTCTAACAGAAAACAAGGAAGAGTTTGTACCCGGTATGTATGTAAAGGTTTATATAACATACGACTCAAAAGAGGGTTATGCACTATCTTCAAATTGCGCAAAGCTTGACGGTACAGCATATTATGTCGAAGACGGAATCGCTAGATGTGTTGATCTAAGCACATGTTATTCAAATAGCGAATACTATATCTTGCCAGAAGAACTAAAAGACAAGTCATTTATCAATAAGGGAAAGACAAATGTTCTTGATGGAGAAGAGGTAAACATCCTTGAAGGAGAGTCAAAGTGAAGTTTTCTAAGTTTGCTGTAGCTCATCCTGTCATTGTTTCAATGACACTATTGGCACTAGCAGTATTTGGCATCTTTGCATTTACCAACACCAATACAGAGTTCTTGCCAGATATTTCAATGCCAACAATCTATGTTGTAACAATTTACCCAGGAGCTTCCAGCCAAGATATCGAAGAGACTGTTACTGATGTATTGGAGGATGACTTTGTAACACTTCCAAACTTCAAAAGTATGGATTCTCAATCGGTAAACAGTGCGAGCATCATCACAATTACATTCCAGGATGGAGTAGATCCATTTGATCAGCTTGATGAGGTTAGAAATAGAATCGATCAACTTGTAAGCGATCTTCCAAGTGGAATCACAGGTCGTCCTAGTGCAATGGTAGGAGGCGCTACAATGCTTCCAATTGCGTCCTTCATCGTCGAAGGTGGCAGCGACATGAATGCACTTAGTGACTATGTTGAGAATGAGATCAAACCTCAGCTGACCCAGATAGCTGGAGTATCAACAATCACAATCAATGGAAAGCATGATGCAAGAATCAATGTCAAACTCAGACTTGATGACTTAGAGTCGAAAAAAATCTCTCCTATGACTGTATATCAGATGTTGAGCGTAAACAACTTCTCAATCCCTCTCGATACTGTTCAATATTCATCAAACCTTGTTGATGCAAAGTTCGATGGTAAATACAAATCTGTTGATGAGATCAAGGAAATTCCTGTAGGTCTTGCATCAGATGGTACTGTGATCAGACTACAGGATGTAGCTGATATCTCATTTAACTATGATGAGGGCGACTATTCTGTTACAAAGGATGGCAAGAATGTAATCACAGTTGATGTTTGTAAGCGTAGCGATGGTAACACAGTTAAGATCACAAAGCAGATCAAGAAGATTCTTGCTACAGAGGAAAAGAAGAGTGGTGGAGCTTTGAAGTTCACTATGATCAGTGATGATAGTAAGCTTGTAAACTCATCAATGACAACAGTAGTCACTTCCGGTGTTCTCGGTGTTGTTATTGCCATCCTAGTTATCTTTTTGTTCCTTTCAGATATCAAGGCAACACTTGTAATTGGAATTTCAATTCCTCTTTCAATCTTCTTCACATTTATTGGAATGAAATTGTTTGGAATTACAGTTAACCTCATGAGCCTATCTGGAATCATCGTTGCTCTTGGTAACATGGTAGGAGCATCAATTTTGGTTCTTGACCAGATCTATAGATATTATCAGAACGTAAAGGATGGAAAAGCTCTTTATTCTGTAAATGAATCAATATTCAAAGGTTCAGATAACGTACTTGGTTCTGTACTTGGTTCAGGTCTTACAACCATTGTTGTATTTATTCCTATTGCAATGCTATCTGGTCTTGTTGGAAGTATTCTAAAGGATGTATCAATTACATTCATGCTTGCTATCAGTGCATCTTTGTTGGTTGCTGTTCTTTACATTCCATATTTCCTGAAGAAATGGCTGAAGGAAGACGACAACAAGCGTATGCCAAAGAGAGACAATATCGTAATGCGTGGAATGGCTAAGCTTGAGAAAGGATACAAGAAGAGTCTTGAATTCTCAATCAACCATACTCCATTCATTTTAATCATTGCATGTTTGATCTTCTTGTTGTCACTATATGTACTTCCAAGAATGCAGATGAGCTTTATTCCATCAACAGATAATGGTGACTTCTATATCAATATTGATTTTGCAGAAGGATATACCCTTGAAGATACTGAAAAGGCAATGAACAAAGCAGCTGAGATAATGAAAGCAGAGGTTCCAGAGATGGATTCATATGTTGTTTACTCTGGTAAATCCATGGATCCAGTTAGCTTTGCAGCAAAGCCTAATGAAGGATCAATACATGTAGTTCTAGTTCCAGTTAAAGACAGAAGTAGAACTGTGCATGAGATTATCCTTGATATGCAATATAAGCTTGCTAGTGCTATTCCGGATGCAAACGTAAGTGTTACAAATGGTGGATTTGACAGACTTGTTTCCCTTGTATCAGATGGTGGTGGATATGGTTTGACACTTGTTGGAAACAATATCGATGACCTATATAGCAGTGCAGAGCGTATTGAGCAAGAGCTCAAGAGCTATCCTGAGGTTATCACAACATCAATCAATGCAAGTAACGATGCTAAGAGTGCTGTTATCAATACAACATATGATTACCTTTCTAGCGTTGGTGTTCCTAGCATGGAAGCAGGTATGACAAGTGCAATCCTCTTCTATGGTATGGATATTGGCAAGTTCAATGAACAGACAACTGATCATAGATATGACATCCATCTATATTCAGACATCGCAGATAAGCCACTAAATGAAGATACACTTGCTCAATTGAAACTTGTATCCCTTGCGGGCCAGGAAATTAGCTTGGGAAATATCGCTGATTTGGATCTTGAAAGCAGCCTATCACAGATCAACCATTCTGATAGAGCTACAACATTGACAATCAGTGCAAACCTGACAACTGAAAGTGCCGATAGTGTTACAAAGAAGGTCAATGCATATATAGCAGAGAACCCACTTCCTAGCACAGTTACTACTAAAGTTGGTGGTATTGGAGACTTGATCAATGACTCACTAGGACCACTAGTGACAGCACTTCTAGTTGCTATCTTCCTATGCTACTTGGTAATGGTTGCAGTATTTGAACAATATGACCAGCCATTCTTGGTTATGCTGTTGTTCCCATTCTGTGTAATCGGAACAGTAATTGCTCTTTCTGCATTCTCATCATCGCTTTCAATCGTATCAATGCTGGGAA
Organism: uncultured Spirochaetales bacterium; assembly: GCA_934276485.1. GTDB lineage: Bacteria > Spirochaetota > Spirochaetia > Sphaerochaetales > Sphaerochaetaceae > Ornithospirochaeta. The sequence continues at coordinate 4,844 of CAKQTE010000033.1, forward strand.
TCGTATCCCTAGTTGGTATGCTTGTAAACAATGGTATCGTTATCGCGGACTACGCTAACGTTCAGAGGAGTGCTGATAGAGTAAGATGCTTGAATGCTAAGGGACAGGAATTCGATCCATACTCTCCAGCTCTTGGGCAGCTAGAAGAGGAAGAGGAAATGAATAATCTTGTTTATGCGGTTACTACAGGAACGTCAACTAGATTAAGACCTATCTTGATGGGAAGCTTGACCACTATTCTAGGCGTCATCCCAATGGCTATCGCACGAGGTGAAGGTGCAGAGATCTACGCACCACTTGGACAGGTAATCATGGGAGGACTCACTACAAGTACACTCATTACGCTATTTGTAATGCCTGTATATTATTACCTTCTTGAAAGAAGAAAGATTAGAAAATTCTATAAGAAACAAAGACAAGAGAGAGAGGAGAATTTATATTAATATGAAAACACACAAGAAACTAAGCTTATTACTTCTAGCACTATGTCTAGTTATGCTATTTGTTAGCTGCGACAATGTTTACTATTCTGCAGTATCAGGATATGTTCAGGACTCCTCTGGCTCTGGAATCAGTGGTGTAAATGTTTATGCTTACACATCCCAATCTCAAAGAGATAGTGTTTACAACAGCTATAAGGCTGGTAAGGATTTTGATGATCCTAAGTGTTTATTCAGAGCAACATCACAAGCTAATGGTGCATTCTCCATTGGTAGAGTTGTATGGAAGACATCAAAATCAGAGTGGGGCAAGGATTACGCTTCAACAACCCTTTATTTCATCTTCTTCTCTAAGGATTATGGTATCCAGAAACAAGATGGGGTAAATATCATCTCAGGTTCTTCTAATGCATCAAGCTTGACAGTTGATATGGGAAATAAGGTAAGAACTAATTGCACTGTGACACTTAGATTCAAGGATTGGTCGGATTTAACACAGACAAAGACAAGAGATCTTGTTGCAAGTCCTCTTTCATTCTCTTATACATACAATGATGGTTATGGAATTGTTAAGGAAAATGCCTCAACAACAAATGGAACATTTACAATCACAGTTCCAGTTCTTCAAAATGAAGATGGAACGATCAATTCTGAAGTTACAATTTCAAACATCAAGCAATCTGATGGTTATTGGAGTGTAAGAAACAATGATACAAAGATAAAGGATGAAACTGCTTCTTATACATTCAAGATTGATTCAACAACTACAACTGGTGACATCATGCTAAGACGTGAGAAATGGAACCTTGGACAGGGGGTAAGTGGTTCTATCTCAACTACCACAATATGTGAGAAGAATAAGGATTTCTTCCTTGATGGCACAACTGTCTCTGGTTCACTAGTAATAGATGGTTCAAATGTAGTCTACACTGCAACAGTATCATCAACAGATGAACCAACTTATGATGGTGGTACAACAATAAAGGGAAGTTTCTCTGGTTTGTTTGCCAATGCTGAAGTAAAGGTTACTTACGATGCTGAAGGAACAGAAAATGAAAAACCAAATGATGTTAAAGCTACAAATGTAAAACTCACAATAAATGACTTAACGCAAACTCCTGCATCTGCAACATATACATTTAAGAGAGAAGGAACTTCATTTGATAATATTAGTTTTGTTGTAAGAGAAACTGGAATTACTTGCACAAGTTCTTCGATAGTAGGAGAGTGAGTATGAGAAAGCTATTGTCATACATCTTGCTTGCTGGCTTGATGTTGTCCCCTGTATATAGTGAAAGTGCAACATATGATTATGATGCGCTATACACTACTATGCTGGTGAATAACAATAGAATCATTCAGGCAGATCAAGATATATATAATTCACAGCTGACAGTAAAGGATGCAAAGAGCCTATATCAGCCAAATATTGGATACAATCTTATGGCAACATATATGGCTAATCCTCCTGTTGGACAGATAGTATTGGGAACAGATGATTTGATGGGGCAGATAGGTCTTCCTTCTAACTCTACACCTAATGGCTATGTAACTGTCTACGATGGGATGGATAACACTTACTATGGTGCATCTTTATCTCTAACTCAGCCATTGATTACCTGTGGAAAGATTCCTCTAGCAGTAAAGCTTGCAAAAACAAATTCTTCATTGAGTGAAATCAAGAAGGATGATACTACAATGCAGCTTGAGACTCAGCTAAAGATTACTCTTGATTCCTTGTATTATGTAAATCAGCTTTTTGCTCTAGTAGATAGAGCAAAAGCTGACTCAGATGAACTTGTTTCAATTGCAGAGAATGCTATGGATAACGGAATGATGACAAGACAGGATTATCTGGATGCAAAGATACAGGCTAAGGAAGTTGATGTTCAAAGAAAGACGCTAGAGTCGCAATTCAATAATCTTTTGCAAAGCTTGAAAACTCTTGTTGGAATTGAGAATCTTCAATTTGATGATATCAAATATGTTCCAAATGAAGATAACCTATATAAATATATAGGATATACATCAGAAGAACTTAAAGCAAAAGCTACAGAGGATTCAAGTAAGACACTACAGATTATTTCAAAGATGAAAGCAGCTGCTGATATCCAGGAAGATCTTGCTTGGAGAAGCATCTATGGAGCTCCAGATGTATTCATGAATGTTTCTGCTGGCTATGGTGGTCCAAGATTCCCATTTGCTGAAATTGGATGGAGACAGACCAATGAATGGTCATTGAATGTTACATTCACAGTTAGTGGTAATCTTTGGGATGGAGGTAGAACTCTAAACAGCATCGACAAAGCTAAGAGCAATCAGAAGAGTGTAGATATTTCCTATGATTCCACTGTTGATACCATAAAGAGTGCTGTCGAGACTGCATATAATTCAATGTTCACTTCAAATAGCAAGATTGAATACATGCTCTTAAAAAAAGAGAATGGAGAGTTAAAGATGCAGAAGATTGAAAGCGAACTTGAAGCTGGTCAAAAGAGTAGGAAAGATGTACTTCAGCAGGATGTTGATATGATCAAGAATGATGTTGATTTGCTGACGGAAAAGATAACTCTCACATCAAGTGTTTCAATCCTGGATTATTTGACAGGAATTTTATGAATCAGTGCAGAAATTTACATCCTTTTTGAATTGACAATTTATTCAATAAAATAATAATACAATGCCATGGAACGAGATATGACTAATGGAAAGGCCTTTCGACTTCTCATGGCTTTTTCTATTCCGCTATTTTTAGGAAATATTTTCCAACAGCTCTATGCTATGGTAGATAGCATTATCGTAGGACGATTTGTTGGAGTTGAAGCTCTTGCAGCTGTAGGTGCTGTAGGCGGCTTTTCTTTCATGGTTGTTGGTTTTGCAACTGGATTGACGCAAGGTTTTTCAGTCCTTGTTAGCCAACGTTTTGGTGCAAAGGACAAAGAAGGAATAAGAAAGGTATATACGCAGAGCATCCTATGCTCATTTGTAATTACTATCATTGTTTCTGTATTGTTCTATTTTTTATCAATGCCTCTGTTGAGATTGATCAATACACCTGAAAACATCATATATCTTGCTAATGACTATATATCGATCATATATGCATTTTTGATTGCCTCAGTATTCTACAATCTATTCTCATCAATTCTAAGGGCAGTAGGGGACTCAAAGAGCCCTGTAGTATTCTTGGTTATTGCATCAATACTGAATATCGTTCTTGACCTTGTTTTTGTAATTGTAATCCCTCTATCTTGTATGGGAGTTGCCATTGCAACTGTAATATCACAAGGAATATCTGCAATCCTTTCTTGGGTGTATATCAACAAGAAGTTCCCAATGTTCAGGTGCACAAAGGAAGATTGGAAATATGACAAGAGAATATGCAAGAACCTATTGAAGATTGGTATTCCAAGTGCTATTCAATTCTCTATCACTGCAATTGGTGTAATCATTGTACAGTCTGTTCTCAATGGCTTTGGATCCGATGCTATTGCTGCATTCTCTGTTGGCAACAAGATTGAAAGCTTGCTTACACAGTTCTTCTTGGCCCTCGGAATGGCTACAAGCACATTTGTTGGTCAGAATCTTGGAGCAGGAAAGATTCATAGAATCAAAGAGGGCTTTGTATGGGCAACTATCATAGCTATTGCCTATTCAATAATAGGACTGGTATTAGCACTTTTGTTTGCAGAGCCTCTATCATACATATTTGTTGATAAGAATAGCGTCAATCCAGAGGTAATAAAGATGTCTGTTGAGTATATCTTAACAGTAAGCTATTTCTTCATTCCTCTTGGATTCATCTATGTCTACAGAACCGGAGCACAGGGCTTAGGTTCTGGAAAGATTCCAATGGCTAATGCACTTATAGAGCTAACTCTTAGAATAATTACTTGTATTGTTCTTCCTCCACGCTTGGGCTACGTAGGAATATGTCTTGCATCTCCTGCAGCTTGGTTCTTTGCAGGCTTTACTCTTCCTTTCTTGACTCACAAGCTTTATAAGAAGATAAAGAAGCAATTTGGAGTCGAAGATTAAGGAAAATAGAAGAATTTTTATAAATTTTAACTATTTTCTTAAAAGTTGTTGACTAAGATATCGATAATTTACTAAACTCCATATGTTGCATTTGGGCCGCTAGCTCAGTAGGTAGAGCAACGCCCTTTTAAGGCGTGGGTCACAGGTTCAAATCCTGTGCGGCTCACGTAACCAATGTCTCCTTCGTCTAGTGGTTAGGACAACGGGTTTTCATCCCGTCAACGGGGGTTCAATTCCCCCAGGAGATGTTTATTGCGTAAGTAATTACAGTGAAAAGGAACCAGCGAGTGGTTCTTTTTTTTGCCTTGATTTCTCCAAAATACTATTTTGACTACTTTCAACATTGATTAGATGTTTTCTCTCTTTGAAAAGAACAAATCGACTTTATCTAGGCATATAAAGAACATCTTTTCCGAGGGTGAACCTGGTACATGTATCAACTGTTGCAAAAATGCAACAGTTCAAACTGAAGGTACATGAGAAGTTCAGAGATTAATAGAATACTACAATCTTGATGTTATTATATTTGGTGGATACAGAGTAAAGTCAAAACGTTGTATTGCTTTCCAAAAGTGAGCAACAACTGTCCTCAATAATTATCTACTTTGCGTTTAAGCTAGAATAGAAAAATATTTGAGGCACAGTGAAAACAATAGAACTGCAGACTAGGATTCTTGCTCATCTGACAGAAACTGAGGAAGAAGAGCTGATGGTTGTCATTAATCTGTATAAAGAAGCTTTAGATCTTTTAGATGGCTATGTTCAGCTCTCTTATGAGGAATGCATAGAGATTATCACCTCAATGAAGTTCGATTTCTATTCTGATATGTTCGGCACTGAGAAGACAGAAGGGGCTTTTGAAGGAATTCCTGGCTCTGTTTATCAGTCTATTTTCGTAAAGGATGTTATCCGATGTGTATACAATCGAGTAGGAGGCAACTGATTAATTCAGTTACCGTCCTCTCACACCACCGTACGTACCGTCTTCAGTATACGGCGGTTCCTAAATCACATGCCTACGAACATCTTGTTGTAGGTATCTAATAAACTAATGTATCCTGCATTAATTAACCATTTCTTACTTAACCATTGTTGAACTCTATAAAACATGGAAAAGGCCCATACCCCTTGCCTTGCATTGGCTACTTTTAGGGCATCTTCATGGGAGGCCTTGCAGTATTTAGTGAAAATCAGATATCTAGAGCGAGGTCTCCAACTGCGTTTGAATATCAAACATCTAATCTTGTGCCTCATCCATTCGTCTATTCTCATTAAAATCTGTCGGGCATTTGCAAATCTGAAATACCTAACCCATCCCTCAATCTTTAGCTTTAGTTTCGTTTTAATTTCATAAAAACTGAGTGGGTTGTTTCTCTTTAAAAGTTCTTTTAATGATGTTTTGAGTTTCTTAATGCTTTTAGGATGTATCCGAAGTTTAATCTGTCCGTTAGTTTTCCAGAAACCATAGCCTAGGAATTTTATATCATCGGTTATCTTCCTAACCACCGTTTTCTCTTTGTTAACTTTGAGCTTCAACTTCGTCTCAATGAATCTTGTAATGCTTTCCATGACCCTTAATGCTGCCCTTTCAGACTTGCAGAAAATCATCATGTCATCCGCATATCTGACGAATCGAAGACCTCGTCTTTCCAGTTCCTTGTCACATTCATTCAGCATTATATTTCCAAGTAAAGGCGATAGTGGACCACCCTGAATTACGCCTTCCATAGTTGGAAACAAATTACCTTGAATAACTACTCCAGATTTTAGGCACTTATAAAGAAGTGAGATGACTCTCCCATCTTTTATGGTCCTACTTATCAATTCAAGCAGTTTTGACTGAGGAACCGTATCGAAGTACTTCTCTAAGTCCATGTCTACAACCCATTCATAACCTTCATTTGCATACTTGATGCAACGTTTGATTGCATCATGGGCGCCTCTGTGTGGTCTGAACCCAAAACTGTTATCGTTGAAGGTTGGGTCATAGATTGCGTTAAGCACTTGGCATATTGCCATTTGGACTCCTCTATCTATTACGGTAGGGATTCCAAGATTCCTGGTTTTGCCATTGTCCTTGGGTATCTCTACCCTCATTACTGGCATCGGCTTATATGTTCCTTCAAGTAAGTTCTTTTGGAGCGTTTTAGCATTCTCTTTTATCCAGTCGACCAGTTCAAAGGATTGCATGTTATCTATTCCACCGGAACCACCCTTTTGGGCTACTTTTAGAAACGCCGAGATTAGATTGCCCTTGTCGGCTATGAAGTCCATTGTCCTTTCATAAACCTCCGGACGTATGCTGGGTCTTTCCTCTTGTTTCTTCTCAATGGACTCAGCGACTCTTTCCACCTCTTGCAATTCCGTTGCTACCTGTGGGAACAGTTCCAGTTCAAGCTGTACTGGATTCCTGCTTTCGTTGTCCATTTCGGTATTCCTCATATACTCAACCCCGATTTAGGTTCGGTCCTTCCTTATTCCTAAGTACTATGACCTCTGCTGACTTCTTACCATTCGTTGTTACTATAGCGTCACCGGCGATGTTGCAGCCTAGCTACTGGCAAGACCTCACTAGGTAAGTCATTAATCTTTCATCTCATGGGAACGTGCTTTACACATTAAATATCCGTGCAATGTTGGACTTTAGCCTGTGTGAGAGCCTTATCCTATTTAACATGCTTGAACCCGTTCGTGTTCCTTTCCCCAAGACTTTGCCTACGGCTTTCTTCAGATTCCACCTCGCGATGGACACCCTTGCCTTCAGCTAGCAATAAGCATTGCAACTCTTGCAGAGAACTTTCATCTCCTAGATTAATGGCATACTAGTCGCACAACAGAAAGATGCTCCACCTCGACGATAGAGCATCTTAATTCTAATATCCAAAGTTACAGATTGTATCTTACTTGATTTTTGTAAATTCAATATCTTTCATCCAATCAGCCATTTGGGATGATGTTGTAGCATATTCCCATGGTTTGAATTCTACTTTCTTTCCAATTTCAGGAGAAAACTCTTTTATAAACTGATCTTTACTCTGATTTGTAGGGTTAAGTAAATCAAAAGAGAAATAACTATCATATTTAGATGAGTTGAAAATAAGTTTATCTTCATGATTATTTTTAGTCCAATTAACTTTGGATTCATCGGAAATTCGTTCATAGTTATAACCAACATGACTGTAAATACCTGTATAGTTCTCTGCAGCATCTTTTGGGAATTCCTTAGCTGCAGGATCTTTTACATAAACATTAAGAACAGCATTAGCTTCATTCTTTTCCTTATCATAATCAGAAAGAATTAATTCATAGCAAATTGATTCATCTTTAGTAACACCTTTGTATGTACCAGCTGTCAGCTCAGTGTAATGGATGGTATAAGCACCAGTAATTGGCTTGTTAGAAGATGATCCTAATGTTAGGTCACATGAAACGATCATTAATGCAGCAATTAATGTCATTAATACGATTGCAATTGTCTTGTTATGCTTTTGCATGCAAAACCCGTCGAGTAGACAATCTCGACCCTCCTTTCATAATTTATTTATAGTGAAAGGCTAGTCTGTTGCCCCTCACAGAACCGTACGTGCAGTTTTCCCGCATACGGCTCTTCAAACATCCATTC
>CAKQTE010000034.1 GCA_934276485.1 uncultured Spirochaetales bacterium
AGGCTACAAATGGTAACGGTGAATGGATTACCCTGAACACTACGAAAAAGCTAAGAGATACTTTTAATAAACTAGGCGTTTCATTAGCCTAAAAGTCTATACAACACTTTTTGGGAGTTTAATTTAATTGTATGTTTTTTTGATATTCTCTTGACAGATATAGGATAAAAGAACAAAGTGTTTGCGTAATCGGAGGCTCATATGCAAAATGAAGTTATCGATGACATCCTGAACGTTGAACAGAAGGCTACCCAAATTGTTCTGGAAGCAGAACAGAAGGCACAGGAAATCATCCTTGAAGCACAGACAAATGCAAGAAAAGAATTGCAGGCAAAAGTAGAAGAAGTCAGAGCTCAAGGTAATAAAGATATCGATATTGCATCAAAGACATTGGACGATCATGTTGCACAATACGAGAAAGAGCGTGAGCGCTTGGAAGTAGAGGGTGCAAAGCTTGATAAGAACATTCTAAATGTCATGGTTGAGAGAGTAGTTAAGAGAATTTCCGAGGTTAACTGAGTAATATGGGAAAAGTTAGTGATTATGCATGTGTAGTGGCCAAGCTTAGAGCAAGAATTGGCCTTATGCGTGATTCTTCAACAATCGACAATATGATCAAGGCTCCAACGCTTGCAGAGAGCATTAATGCTCTTTCTGCTACTTATCATTCGGAGCTTGTCGATATTTACTCAAAAACTGGAGATTTGCAGCGTGTGGAGTTGCAGATATTCTCTGATGAGGTAGATAATTATAAAGATATCGAGAAGATGCTACCTGAAAAGAGTGCAGCTTTTCTGCGTGTCTTGATGCTCAAGCTTGAGATCGAGAATCTCAAGAGTGCTCTGAGACTATGGTATTCAGAGGCTATCAGACATCACTCAATTCGTTATAGAGCATCATATCTATATAAAGATACGATTGTTAATGAGATCAATTGGGATGGCATTATCAACGCAAATAACTTCAGCTCTCTATTAGAAGTTCTAAAGGATACTCCATATTTCGATATCGTATCAAAATATTCATATGAAGCTATTGCATCAAAGGGCCTATTTGATCTTGAGATTGCTTTAGACCAATACTACTTTGCTGTATTGTTCTCATCAATTTCAAAGTTGAACAAGTCAGATAGGGAGATTGCTCAAAAACTATACCTCGTGGATGTGGACTTGAAGAACATACTACTACTTGTTCGTTATGGATACTACCATGATCTAGACATTGAAATGCTGAAGAGAATCATCCTTCCATATGGAAAGATTTGGCAGGAGTTCGAGAAAGCATTGAACATGAAAGCAAGCGATATTTTAGTTGCAATGAGACGTGTTGTTGCCAATAGCTATCCTGAGATTCGTGTTGAGATCGATGATATCAGACGCGCAACAGATGATTTGACAACAAAGGAAGAGAACGCAAAACAGATTCTGCTAATAGAAAACTATTTAGCTAAGATGAGAAAGAAAGAATACACTGAAATGCTTGTAGGGGAGAACTTTTCCATTGGAATCGTTCTGGCATATTTCTTCTTATCCAGCGCAGAGGATTCCCGCATCAGGGCAATTCTATCTGCAAAGTTCTATAAGTGGAGTGAAGATAAAATAAGGGAGGCAATTGCAAGATGAGTTTGTTCACTCGCAAGATGAGAATGCTGACAGCTGTTGTCATGGATTCCAGCCAAGACAAGGTTGTAAAGGCCCTTCTGGATAAAGGGGTTATGGAATTTGTCCATATTGATAGCATTCCTCAAGACAAAATGAAGGCTCTCAAAGGACATACATCAACCATAGCCAAGGCAGTGCTGTCAGATACAAGAGTCAGAATCGAAGGACTGTTAAAGCAGGGTGGAATCATTCTTCCTGAGCTAACATCCAACGATATGGATAATGCTGGAAATATCAATATGGATTCCATCAAGAACTCACTTGATAGAGTCTCTGCATCTCTACAGAAAGTCAGAGACCAGCAAAAGCTAGTAAACCAGAAGCTCCTATCTGACGAAGAGCTTGAAAAGCACGCAAATAGCAAGAACGATGAGTTCTTGGATTTGAGAGTTGGATCAATTACCAATGGAAAAGTCGAGGATCTTGCATCAAGACTCAATGAGCTAGGAGGAATCTTCCTTCTTGATAAGACTCCTCTTGTAACTCTTACCCTGAAAAGAGATTCAAATCGCCTTAGTGAGATAACAGATAAATTCGGATGGACGGAAAATCCAGATCCTCAGCTCCATAGAGATGCAAAAAAGAGAGCTGTTGCAGCTTTGACAGATGAAATCGATGGATACAAGAAGGATTTGGAGAAGCTTGCTGACGAAGGAAAGGCATTGATAGTCGAGAAGAAGGATTCCCTGATTGATATGTGGAAACAGATCAGGATGAACGAGCTATGTGAGCATGTTGAATCTTATTTCTCATATACAAAGAACACATCATTGTTCTCTGGTTGGGTTCCTGAAGATAGAGCTGATGAAGTTGAGGCTATCATATATCAGGTAACAGATGGCAAGTGTATTCTTGAGTGGACAGATGCAAATGATATCGAGCAGGATAAGATTCCTGTTGAGATGAAGAGCCCTAAGGTTCTTGCTCCATTCGAGCATCTTGTAGATAACTATGGAACACCAGAGTATGGTTCAATAAATCCAACTCCATTTACAGCAGTTGCATACATGCTTATGTTCATGCTTATGTTCGCAGATCTTGGACAGGGTTTTGTTCTTTTGCTAATTGGTATCATTGGAGAACTGTATTACAAGAAGCATCCACTTGCAAAAGACGGACTTATTAGCAGATATCTATGTAATTTGCTTCTGTACTTGGGACCCGCGTCAATGGTCGGAGGCTTGGTATTTGGCTCTTGCTTTGGATATTCGATATTCCCAGCTTTGTGGTTTAACTACCATGCTGTTGTAAATGGACATGTATCAACAGGTGCTATCCAGAATATCTATGATATCTTGGAAATCACAATCTGGTTTGGCGTAGGTGTTATTTCTGTAGGTTTGATTCTTAACTGGATAAATCTATTCAGAAAAAAGAGATACATTGAACTTGTCTGTAGCAGAAACGGTCTTGTCGGTGGTATGTTCTTTGCATTCGGCGTATGGTTTGGATATGGATTTGTAAAATCCGGATACAAGGTATTCCCTCAATCAGTACTAACTCTACCAATTATCATAATTGGTGTTGCCATAATCATTCTTCAAACTCCACTTGAGTATATTCACCATAGAAAGCATGGTGGCAAGAAAAAGTCTGTGCCATCTTTGGTGATGGATACTTTTATGGAGCTATTGGTTGAAGCTTTGGAAATCTTCTCAGGCTTCTTGTCAAACACTCTTTCATTCATGAGAGTTGCAGGTCTTGGTATTGCACACGTTTCCTTGATGACAGCCTTTGCTGACATGTCAAACTTGACAGGAAACATCATTGCCAAGATTCTAATCATGATCGCAGGAAACATTCTTGTTATTGCACTTGAAGGTCTTTCTGCTGGAATTCAGTCACTAAGACTCAATTATTATGAGTTCTTTACTAAGTATTTTACAGGTCGTGGAATCGCATTTGAGCCAGTAGGCTTGAAGAGTTCCAAGATTAATTAAGGAGGGTCCTAATATGACCGTTTGTAGTTTCAAGAGAAAGGTAGGACAGTCTTTTATCGTCCTAGCATTGATTCTTTTTGGTACAGCATTTGTCTTCACTCCACAGCTATTCGCTGCTGGAACAACAACAAGCGCTTCTTCAAGCCAGACCGCTTTGGTTTGTTTTGCTGCTGCTCTTGCTTTTGGTTGTAGTGCTTTTGCCGCAGGAATCGCAATTTCCCATGTAGGTTCTGCTGCAATGGGTGCTCTTGCTGAGCGTCCAGAGATTGGATCAAACGCTCTTATCTTCATCGCACTTGCTGAAGGTTTGGTTGTATTCGGTTTCATCACAGCATTGATGATTCTCGGAAAGGTGTGAGATGGAATATTTTGTAATCGGCGACGACGATACAGTATTGGGCTTCTCTTTGGTTGGAGTAGCTGGAATTAGCGTGAAGAATGCTGAGGAGGCCTCTAGAGCTTGGGCTAAAGCTTTGGAGGACAAATCCAATGGAGTGATCATCATCACAGAAGATGCTGCATCCATGATTCGTGCAACTGTAGATCGTTATCTCTTCTCTGAATCCTTTCCACTTGTTGTGGAAATCCCTGGAGTGGAAGGAAAGAAGGGCAGAGACCTTAAAGCGCTGGTTAATGATGCAATAGGAGTATCTATATGAATAATAACTCCAATCCTCTTCTCAAGCAGATTCTTGATGAGGCTACCCAAAAGGCTAGCGAGATCATAAAGTCTGCTGAAGATAAGGCTCTTAGCATTGAAAAAGATTCTCAAGAGAATATAGAGAAAGCAATAGAGGCAGAAAAGCGTTCTATTGCTTTACGCTTGGATTCCATTGAGATGTGTGAAGTCAGTGCAAAGAGAAACATCGATAGACTTGCAGAGCTTAAAGCCATGGATAGTGCATATAAGGAAGTGCTTGCAAATGTGAATGCATATTTTGAAAAAGCAGCTTCCACTCCAGAGTTTAAATCTGTGCTTACAAATTGGATTGCAGAATCTGCAATTGGACTTGATAAGACAAGTGCAAAGGTTGCTTTCTCGACAAAGAGTCCTGTCGATGAGAAAATGCTAAGAGATGCAGAGAAGTTGGTATTCGATGCTACTGGCGCCAAGGTTGATCTTTCCCTTGACAGTCAGAGATGTCATGGCATTGGTGTTGTGCTATCTAGTTTAGATGGCCAGATTTCCTTTGATAATGAGCTTGATGTACGACTACGTCGTTATCAGAAAGATATTAGAAAGATAGTTCAGGAAGAAAATGCAAGACAGAATAATAGGTAAGGTCAAAAGAGTTAACGGTCCTGTAATCCAGCTTAGGGATATTACAGATGCTGCAATGATGGAACTTGTTTACGTAAGTGATCTAAGAATCGTTGGAGAGATTGTAAAGCTTAATGCTGGAGAGGCTACTGTTCAGGTTTATGAAGATGCAACTGGCATTGCTCCTGGAGACAATGTCTATGGCACTGGTATGTCTCTATCTGTAGAACTGGCTCCTGGCCTAATTGGAAATATCTACGATGGTATTCAACGTCCTTTGGAAAACCTAAGAGCGCTATCTGGTGATTTTATTGCTCGTGGTATTTCCTCATCCGCTGTTGATTTGGAAAAGCTTTGGCACTTCAAGCCTGTTGTTAAAGAAGGCGATAGTGTTAAGGCAGGATACATCATTGGCGAGATACAAGAGACTGAGAGAATACTTCATCGCGTCATGGTCCCACCAACTGTGAATGGGGATTTGAAGGTAGAGAGCGTTGTATCTGAAGGCGAGTACAAAGTAACAGATACTCTTCTTGTTGTCTCAGATGAAAATGGCAATAAGACAGATGTAAAGGCTTTGCAATATTGGCCAATCAGAGTTCCACGTCCTGTAAAGGAGCGTCTACCATTGTCTGTTCCTCTAGTAACAGGACTTAGAGTAATCGATACTCTATTTCCTCTAGCAAAGGGTGGTACAGTTGCTATCCCAGGTGGATTTGGAACAGGTAAGACCATGACACAGCACTCCATCGCACAGTGGTGTGATGCTGATATCATTGTATATATTGGATGTGGAGAACGCGGAAACGAGATGACAGATGTTCTTAGAGAGTTCCCACATTTGACAGATCCAAGAACAGGGCTTTCTCTAATGGAAAGAACCATCTTGATTGCAAATACATCCAACATGCCTGTATCTGCTCGTGAAGCTAGTATTTATACTGGAATCACAATGGCTGAGTACTACAGGGATATGGGATATTCAGTTGCAATCATGGCTGACTCCACTTCTCGTTGGGCAGAGGCATTAAGAGAGCTTTCTGGAAGAATGGAAGAGATGCCAGCAGAAGAGGGTTTCCCTGCATACCTGCCAACACGTATTGCTCAATTCTATGAGAGAGCAGGATACATGAAGACTCTTTCTGAAAAAGAAGGTTCAGTGTCTATCATCGGAGCTGTTTCCCCTCCAGGAGGAGATTTCTCAGAGCCTGTTACTCAGCACACTAAGCGTTTCGTCAGATGTTTCTGGGGTCTTGATAGATCTCTTGCGTCAGCTCGTCACTATCCATCCATCAGCTGGTTGGATTCCTACTCTGAGTACATCGATGATGTTAAGACTTGGTGGAACCAGAACAGTTCAGGTACTTGGTATGATTCAAGAAAGAAGATCATGGAGCTATTGCAGAAGGAAGTAAGACTTAATCAGATTGTTAAGCTTGTTGGTCCAGATGCTCTTCCTGATAGCCAGAACTTCATTATTGAAGTCTGTTCGCTATTCAAAACAGCTTTCTTGCAGCAGAACGCTTTCGATGTAATCGACAGGTATTGCTCAGTAGAAAAGCAGGTTAGAATGCTTCAGCTCATTCTAGAGTACTATGATTTGGGTTCTGATTATATTTCGAAGGGCGTTCCTTTGGTAAGAATCAGAAGATTGCAGGTTGTTCAAGAGATTGCTAGAGCAAGATTCAATGTTTCCAATGATGATATTTCAAGCTTGGATAAATTGCAGCTTAAACTTGAGAAATCAATGGCACAGCTAGGGAGCCTATACGATGACAAATGATTCACTTTTGAAGAATATTGATAGAACACTCTTGAAAGGTAGAGAGTATGTTGGTGCATCTAGAATCGATGGCCCACTTGTTTATATGCGTAAGACTCATCCAATTGGATACGGTGAACTAGTAGAGTTAAAGGGGCCGGATGGAAACCTAAGACAAGGTCAGGTTGTAGATACTTCCGATACTGCTGTCTGCGTTCAGTGTTTTGATGGTACCGATGGGCTTACTCTTCCCGGAACTCGTGCTCACTTTCTAGGCGAGCCATTGAGTTTGGGAGTATCCGAAAAGATGCTTGGTAGAGTCATGAATGGACTTGGTAAGCCTCGTGATGGAGCAGCTCTTCCATCAGCATATGACGAAAGAGATGTCAACGGTGTACCTATCAACCCAACAGCGAGAGAGTATCCAAGGGACTTCATTCAGACAGGTATCTCTGTAATAGATGGAATGACAACTCTCATTCAGGGCCAAAAGCTTCCAATCTTCTCTGGTAATGGTCTTCCTCATAACCAGCTTGCAGCTCAGATTGCTCGACAGGCAAAGGTTAGAGGTGGAAAGTCAGATTTCGCTATTGTATTTGCAGCAATGGGTGTTAAGTATGATGTTGCTAGATATTTCTTGGATTCATTTGAAACAAGTGGTGTACTTGATAACGTAGCTGTGTTCTTGTCACTTGCAGACGATCCTTCAATTGAGAGAACCATCACACCAAAGACAGCACTCACTCTTGCAGAGCACCTAGCTTTCGATTGTGGAAAGCAGGTATTGGTTATCATGACTGATATGACAAACTACTGTGAGTCATTGCGTGAGATTGCAACTCTTCGTGGTGAGATTCCTTCAAGAAAGGGATATCCTGGATATCTATATTCAAACTTGGCAGAGCTATATGAAAGATCTGGAAAGATTGCTGGAAGAAAGGGCTCAATTACCCAGCTTCCAATTCTAACTATGCCTAATGATGATATCGGTCATCCAATTCCTGACTTGACAGGATATATCACAGAAGGTCAGATCGTATTTGATCGTGATATGAATGGTCGTGGTGTATATCCACCAATTAACTGTTTGCCAAGCCTTTCAAGACTTATGAAGGACGGTATTGGAGAAGGAATGACCAGAGATGATCATCCACACCTATCTAACCAGCTCTTTGCTTCCTATAGCCATGTAAAGGACGTAAGAAACCTTGCTTCCGTAATCGGAGAGGAAGAGCTTACAGAGCTAGACCATCACTATCTTGATTTTGGTAATTTCTTCGAGAAGAAGTTCGTATCTCAGGGTTATGATGAAGATAGAACAATTGAACAAACTCTCGATTTGGCATGGGATGCACTATCTCTTCTACCTAGTGAGGAGTTGCAGAGACTAACTGAAGAGGAAATCTCTGCTCATTATAGAGGCTGATTATGGATTATACTTTAGCTCCTACTCGATCTAACTTGATGAGAATAAAGGATGAATTAGCTTTTTCTCGCCTAGGATATGACCTTTTGGATCAAAAAAGGTCAATCCTGGTCTCCGAGCTTTTGACATTGGTTGACCAAGCTGTCGACTATCAAGAGAGAGTTGAGAGAGCGCTGAATGAAGCAAGAGAATCCTTGCAGGATGCTATCATGCACATGGGTAGATTGAAGGTTTCCAATCTTGCAGGTTCTGTAGATATCGATTCTGAGATTACGCTCTCATCAAGAAAGGTCATGGGAGTAGTTCTTCCAAAGGTTACTACAAGCTTCTCAGGCGCTGGTCCTTTCTTTTCCCCTGAAGGCACAAGCATGCTTTCTGAAGTTGCTTTAAATAAGTATTCAGAAGCGCTTTCCTTGATGGGCCAGCTTGCAGAGCTCAAGGTATCTATCATGAGGCTTGCCAGAGAAGTGAAAAAGACTATCAGAAAGGTTAATTCATTGGAAAAACTCGTCATTCCAGACAAGGAAGAAACTGTTAAGTATCTTCTATCTAGAATCGAAGAGGCTGAAAGAGAGAGCTTTATCCTTCTAAAGACAGTTAAGGATAAGATGGAAAGAGAGCAGCAAGAGGAGGATGAAAATGTCTGATGTGCCGTTTTCTAATTTATTGGTTTACCTAGATGGAAGTGAAGGCTCATTGAATGCTTTGATGTATGGCATCATGCTAGCTAAGTCCACAGGAGCAAAGCTTCATGCTTTATATGTAGTGAATACAAAGGCATTAAGTGATCTTGTAAAGTCACATGTCTTTATCGATCAGGAGAAGGAAGATTACCTAACAGATCTTAGGGATGACTCCCAAAGACATGTAAGACATGCAAAGAAGCTTGCAGCAACCAAGGACTTGGATGTTGAAGCTATGGTAGCAGAGGGTTCTCCTCATCTTGAAGTATTGAACTATGTAAAGGATAATAATATAGATCTGTTGCTTTTAGGTTCAATCAATGTAATTCGTTCAAGACGTGACGAGCTTACCAGTGAGAATGATAGAATCTTGAGAACAGCCCAATGCCCAGTGCTGGTTGTTAAGGATGACGACGACATTTGGGATAAATTCGAGGAGATGCCAATATGACACTATTAGATATTCTTGATAAGGATTTGATCAAAGTACCTTTATTAAGTACCAATAAGATAGACTTGGTTAATGAGCTATTGGAAGTTTATAGAGCAAAAAATGATATTCCTTATGATTCATTCAATACACTAAAGAATGCTATTCTCGAGAGAGAAGTACAGGCTCCAACTGCAATGGAAAATGGAATTGCAATTCCACATGCAAAGGTCCCAGGACTTGAGAAAGCAGCCGTCATCATTGGAGTTAGCAGACTTGGTATAGATTTTGGCGCAGATGAAAAGAGCAAGGTCTTTTTTATGGTTCTGGCTCCAACAGATAAGCCAAGTGAGCATATCCAGCTTCTTGCGTCTATTGCAAAACTATGCTCATCTCCAGTTTTGTCTAGAATGCTACAGGGCGTTAAAACCAAGGACGAGCTATATCAATTGTTGATGGATTAATCCAAGGTCGGAAAAGTGCAATATATGTTATGGAATGTGACTATCCCATAACATATATTTTATAGATACTAGCTAAGGTTTTTGAAAAGCTACTTTGAATTTCGAAAGAAAAAATAAAAAAGTAAAAATATTTCAAAAACCGCTTGACAGATTATTGAGAAAATGGGTAATCTGTCATGGCTTGCTTAGGGCGAGCGAAAGAGATTTTTCAGAGAATAGAGCGAAGGGAAAGGGAGAGACAAATAGAGGTATGGAGCCTCTTGTCAATTCGATGATAGGAACAAGCATAGAAGGTTGAAACGAAAAGTGAACTGTCA
>CAKQTE010000035.1 GCA_934276485.1 uncultured Spirochaetales bacterium
AAGTAGAAGGCAGAGCTGAAGGCATCGATGCTGAAAAGATTGCAACTGCAAAGCGTATGCTTGAGATGAACCTTGACTTGAATGTCATTGCACAAGCGACAGCTCTTGATACCAAGACAATAGAATCTCTACGTTAAGAGACCTAAAAAGAGCCCAAGATATCTAACTATCGAGGGCTCTTGGTTTGTTAACAGTTTTCTAATAAGGCATAAACCTTAAATCTAAACTATATGATTAGAACTTCCAACCAATTGCAACACGTGGAATTGGCATGTTTAGAACGAAGTTAGTTGTAGCATCTCTCTTTGCCTTTCCACCAAACTGAACAAATTCCATATCAAGACCAGTTCCTAGACGAGCAAAGAATGTCTTTCCAGCAAGGAAATCAAAATCAATGTGAGCATACATTCCAAATGAATTTCTGTTCTCATTGAATGAGAATGCAGGTCCGAGAGAAGCTACAAGGCTCCAGTTCTTGTTGATTGCATAGTTGTATGCAAAACCAAAAGCAAGATTGAATGTCTTGAAGTTCTCTTCTGCTCCTAGAATTACATTAATTCCTAGTCCGTCCTTGAAGAAGATATCTGTCTCTGTAGCAACATCGAATGTAACTGTAGTTTTTGCATCCATCTTCTCATACTTCTTCACCTCGACATTAAGTCCTGTGTTCTGAACGCCAAGAGAAAACTTAGCCTCTGTCTTTGCAAAAACAGCTGTTGTTGCTAACAGAATCATTAGCGCAACCAAAAGTACTTTCTTCATGCTTGCACCTCCTTAAATACGCGATAAGCATTGTCTTTGAATAATTTATCTATTAAATAGCTTGAAAACCCAGCTTTGACAAGAGAGTTTTCGAGAAGATAAAACTTATCTGGGCCATTAATTTCAAGTTCTCCACCTATTCCATCGAGGTCAGAGCCTATTGCAACAACATCTTCGCCTGCAATTTCAACAATGTGCTTAATGTGTCTAACCATATCCTCCACGCGGCTCTTTCTTTCCGTAGAGTCATTCGTGCGTAAAAAAGCTGGACATAGATTCAGGCCCGCAACACCACCGTGGTCAGCAAGAACCCTGAGCATATCATCTGTAAGGTTTCTTGTAACATCTGTCATAGCTCTTGAGTTTGAGTGTGTTGCAATAAAAGGCTTCTTTGCTCTAGACGCAATATCATAGAAGCCACCATCATTTAGATGTGACACATCTACCAGGATTCCTAGGCGTTCACACTCTTCCAAAGCTTCAATTCCCTTCTCTTTTAGTCCCTTATTCATGATAGTACTATCTTCAGAGTTAGGATAAGCAAGCTCGTTTTCATAGTTCCAAGTAAAGCCAAAGATCTTGACTCCCCATTCCTTGAGGATCTGCAAGCGAGATATATCTCCCTCAAGGATCGATCCTTCCTCTGTTGTCAGAATTGCATGAGGCTTACCATCATTTGTCTCTTCGATATTCTTCAATTGAGGAATACCGGCAAGAGCTATCTCAGAAGTGAACGTATCGTGCATTTGATTGACGACTTCCCAGCAAGAAAGATCCTTACCTTTTACACGATGCTCGTACATGGGAGTAAAAAGTGCAAAGCATTGCCCTGTAACATGCCCCTTCTCAAGTCTTTCTAGATCGATCATGAAAGTATTCTTCTTCAAGCTCTCGCCTTCACGTCGCTCTTCCCAGAGTCTGTAAATTGTGTCTGAATGTAAATCAATCATCTTTTCCCAAAAGAAGTCCTAGCCCTTCCTTCACATAGCGCATGCCCAAAAACTTGGCATACCCATTTGCAGAGTAATAGCAATACCAGGAATCCTCATCCTCCTTATACCTAAGATCTGCTGATGTAATATATCGGCTAGCCCACCCTTCTTCGGAAGGCCTTTGAATAGCTCGTGATAGTTTCCACTTAATGCCATCATTGCTATAAAGCAAAAGCATGGCTGATGTGGATTTGTTTTTATTTTGATCAAAGTAATATGCACATTCAATAGCTGCAAACCCATCGGAACATGGAATGATATGAACGGCTCCTACTGCTAGATTGCGATACTCAGAATCTGGCTCAACTCCCATAATCGGATTCTGAACAACCTCATATGGTCCATCTATGAATTGACTTTGAGCATACATCAAGCGTGCTGTTGTCTTTTGATTGGAATCATAGATCTTTATCTCTCCAGAACCGAAATAGAGCCTATAGCCACCATCAATGCTAACAAGTTGTGGTCTTGATACCCTAACAGCACCTTCTTTGTATTTAGCTAATGGAAGCAAGGTTGAATCAATAATCATCTTTGGCTCAGACCAAAGATATAAATCAGACGATGAGCACATCATGATCCTTGAGTCTTTCTTTTTGTCCTTGTTCTTTGAAAACATCAATTTGTCATGGATTTCAAACAACAAATAATAAGTACTTCCTTCCTTATATATAAAAGGAGAATGTCCTCTATAGAAGAGAATATTCTCCCTTTTCCACTCCAACCCGGAGGTTGAAACAAAATGTTCAAGTCCTAGAATAGAGTGTGCAAACAAATGCCATGCACCATCAGGAGACTCCTCAGGAAGTAGATATACAGGATCACATAAGCGTGGAAGATAATTACCCCTCACAGCAAGGGGCTCATCACTAAAAGAATACCAATAAGTATTGAGAAGCTTCTCTATACTTTGATAGCGCATTATTTCTTCCTACGTGAGAAAAATGGATAAAGATTATCCTCAAGCATGAACTTCTTGTTTGCCCAACCAATGATCTTGCTATAAAGAACAAATGTAAGTCCGATAGCTACAACAAATACAAGCAATGTCAAAAGTGCAATTGAAATCTGGCTGTCTGCAATTGATGGCCAGGTATTAACGGCAAGTGTCAAAAGCACGAAGCCTAAAATAAAGAATCCTGCAAGCAATACGATATTGAGTATTGTTGCAACAATCATGAAGATAACTGTATTTCCTTTCTTGTTCATTTCTTCTTCTCCTTAACATTAACAACTATCAAGCTGATCACCAACAATATTACAGATACGACAACAGATCCATCTGCAATGTTCCATGTTGGAAATCTATCCATTCCTAAAAATCCATTTAGATCTGTGCTAATCCAATCTACAACTCTCAGATGTCTGAAGATTCTATCGATCAAATTGCCCAAACCTCCTCCAAGGATGCCTGCCAAGCACCATTTTTGGAATGAATTGAACTCTTTATCTGTCTTTGTTGAAACAATAGTATAACCAACAAGTCCCATCAACAATACAGGTAAGCCAATAAATGCAAAATACTTCACAATCTGAGGAAGAGATGTGCCAAGACTGAATGCAACTGCTGTGTTCCTAACATGACAAATCCATAGCCAATCAGAAAAAAAAGATAGTGCAACTGTTCCTTCTGGAATGTATCTTACGATCAAGCTTTTTGACACTTGGTCTGCCATGATAACAAGCAGTGTCAAAACAAAAGGTGTATATCTCTTTCTCAAAGCCCTGTCTCCGCATCAATAAAGAAACTTTCGATTCCAAGTTCCTTTTGAGTCATTCTCATCAATGCCTGAACTCCAAACACCTCTGAGCGATAGTGGCCACCTGCAAGCACGTTGATCCCAGCTTCCTGAGCAATATGATAGTTCTCATGGCCAAGATCCCCTGTTATGTAAAGGTCCAAGCCCTCATCTATTGCGTCCACTACATCGCTACCAGCTCCGCCCGAGATTATTCCGACACTTTCAACTTTATCTAGCTTGTTGATAAGCATGTCTGAATATATTGGATCAAAGTTCAACAGACGAGCAACTTCTTCTACAGTCATAGGAAAAGGAAGTTTCCCTTTTACTCCGATATATTTACCTCTCCAAGTGCCAAATGGATCGTACTCTGTCATACCTAAGCGGAGTGCCATCTGTGCATTGTTTCCATATACAGGATGTGCATCAAGTGGAATGTGAGAAGTAAAAAGAGTCAGATTTCCCTCGATAGCTCTCTTTACTCTTTTGTAGTGAGAACCAACAATTGCAAGCGGATGGCCCCAAAATAGGCCATGATGAACAACCAGGATATCGGCACCCAAGCTGACAGCTTTGTCGATCGTCTCATAGCATGCATCAACTGCAAAAGCAATCTTCTTCACCTCTCTATCTTCGCTCTCAATCTGTACTCCATTTAGAGAAATATCATCATATAGAGAAAGCTCCAATCTATCAGAAAGCAATTTTGTATATTCACTAATTAACATGAAAGTGATTATAAATGGTTATTTCAATTTGTGCTATGCAATGGTACCATTCAGCTAACATGCTACGAGAAATAAAGACTGATGATATAAAATTGGAATTCGACTCTTCATTGTTCGATTCTGTGAGTGCAAATGCATCCATTGTTGGACAGGACAAAGCCCTGGGATTACTAAGACTAGGGCTTGCTGTCACACGCCCTGGATACAACATTTTCATCTCAGGCGATGATGGAACAGGGCGTCTTACAGCTTTGAAAGAAGAACTGAAGAAAGTAGAAACAGACCTCGACAAACTAAAGGATGTTGCCTACGGCTTCTCTTCAAAACACCCAAATCGTCCAACAGCTCTTGTATTTGAGATGAGAGAAGCTCGCATCTTCCAGAATATGCTTCTGGAGTATGGCAAGGGAAATATCCCAAAAGAAGAGATCAACACACGCTTTCCAGATAAAGCTCATTTTGTATCAGCCCTACCTTTGTATGAGAAAAATCCGAAAGCATATGAGATCAATATTGTATTGGACAGAACGAACTATACCCGTCGTCCTCTTGTGATCGAAACCCATCCTTCACACTCTTCTCTCTTTGGATTTATCGAGAAAGATGAATGTGCTCACCTAGCTGTAAGAATTGGCTCATATCAAGAAGCTGCTGGAGGCTTTCTTGTTCTCAATGCATCAGAAATCGTAGATGACGAAGAACTATTCACTTCCCTAAAACGCTATCTGGAGATGACACATAGAGCACTAGCTTCCACTGCAGTACAGGGAGAGATGATCTCATCTGTACGCCCTTCTCCAATTCCTTTGTTGACAAAGGTAATACTACTAGGAACAGAGGATCAGTATGAAAAGCTAACAGACGAGGATGAGCAATTCCTGAAGTTCTTCAAGATCTCTCCAGAGTTCGACTACACGATGGAAGCTAACGAAAAGAATATACTTGGAACAGTAAGCTACCTAAAAAAGACAGGAGAGCGATTAACAGAACAAGACAATTCTGCATACCAAGAAATATTGAAACATGCAGCACTCCTAGCCGATGACCGCACAAGACTTACAACACAACTATCTCTTTTGGGAGACCTATTGGAAGAAGCTGATGTTGATGCAAAGGAAAAGGGAAACACCAGAATAACAAAAGACAATGTAATATCTGCCCTCGATAAGCGTGATTGGTATAACTCGCTAGCGGAAGAACATATCAACAAGGAGATCAAGGAAGGCGTGATGGTCATGACTCTTGAAGGTTCAAGAGTTGGTATCGTCAATGGACTCGCGGTAATGGATAGAGGCCTTTCATCATTCGGAACACCTACTGTAATATCAGCAACAGTTGCACCAGGAACAGAAGGGATTGTCAACATAGAACATGAGGCAGGACTTTCTGGAGGCATCCACGACAAGGGCGTGTTGATCCTCGAAGGCTATCTAAGACATCGATATGCTCGCTCATTTCCGCTTTCGCTATATGCAGGTATTTGTTTTGAGCAATCATATGCAGAAGTTGATGGAGACTCTGCATCCTCTGCTGAGCTATATGCACTTCTTTCTGCAATTGGCGACATTCCAATCAGACAAGATATTGCTGTTACAGGATCGGTTAACCAAATGGGAGAGCTTCAACCAGTTGGAGGAATAAATGAAAAGATCCAAGGCTTCTTTAAAGCATGTTCTACATTGGGCCTGAAAGGAACAGAGGGAGTAATAATTCCACAACAGAATATCTCATCTTTGATATTGCCTCACTACATAAATGAAGCAATAGAAAAGGGACTATTCCATATCTATGCAATATCATCAATAGACGAAGGCATGGAACTATTATCAGGCCTAAGAGGTGGCGAAAGAGAAAGAAAGGGACTCTTTCCTCTCGGATCTCTCAATAGAATCGTAGAAGATGAGCTGAAAAAGCTATGCCATAATAGCCAAAAACAGAACTAAATCATTGCAAATAAAGCAATGGATTATTTGAAAGAAACTCTTCTATGCCAATTATGCTACTTCCAGTCTCACTCTGATAAGAGATTGTGAAAACACGACTTGAGGGATATCTTTTTCGGAATTTGTCGACTCCTCTTCCAAGAATCCTGCTACCACTCTTAACTTCAAATACAGCGATTTCTGTATCTGTATAAAGAACATAATCAATCTCGTCAGGTCCTTCTCTCCAATAACCGAGTTTAACATCTTCTCCAACAATGGAATTAACAAGATGAGCGCCAAGCGCAGACTCTACAATTCGCTCCCAAAGAGTCTCATCGCCTTTTGCTTCCGAAAAGGTCTTTGAATAGCGAGAGGACATAAGCGCATTATTACATACTTGAAGTTTTGGAGAAGAAGCTCTTTTTCTCACTTCACTTCCTGAGTATTTCTGCAAGCCCGTAATCAATCCACATTGAGATAACAATTCAAGATAAGATGCAAGCGTTGTTGTATTTCCGGCATCGCTCAATTGTCCAAGCATATGATCAAAAGGAAGAATCTGACTCGAATAATATGAACCAAGCTCCAAAAGCTGTCTTAATAGAGCAGGCTTCTGTATGGGCGTTAACATCATCACATCTCTTATAAAACTAGGTTCTACTATTGAATCTCGAATATATGCCTTCCATTGCTTCTCATCTGTTATCAAATCTACTGGACCAGGATAAGAACCAAAGTAAATATATTCATCTAGTGTTATCCCAAATACTTCCCACATTTCAAGGTATGACCAATGGGGAACAGGAATCAATTCAAAGCGACCTTCAAGAGACTCTGAAAGCCCTTTCATGATAAGCAAGCGAGAAGAACCGGAAAGGAGTACTTTTATATTATTGTCTTGTCGTTTATCTTCATCCCAAAGCTTTTTTATAATTTCACTCCAATTAAAAACCTTCTGAATCTCATCAATAATGATTATTGATTCTCCATATTGCTTTTCTAAAACTCTTGCTCTACCCCAAAGAGAGATGATCCAACTTTCAGCAGAAGATGAGACATCATCAGCACTTTCGTTTATAAAGGGAACATCCAAAGTTTTAACAACATCGGCAATTATAGTGCTTTTGCCTACTTGC
This sequence comes from uncultured Spirochaetales bacterium, assembly GCA_934276485.1. Taxonomy (GTDB): domain Bacteria; phylum Spirochaetota; class Spirochaetia; order Sphaerochaetales; family Sphaerochaetaceae; genus Ornithospirochaeta. The sequence goes on from CAKQTE010000035.1 coordinate 7,286, forward strand.
CTAGGACCTGCAAGGACTTCAATGAAACGCCTTTTCTCTTTTAGTCTACTTCTAACTAAATTGGTATACTTCGATCTTTCCATATAGACTCCAATTAACTCAAGGTATTGAGTAAATTATTCACAGGAGTATAAAATCTTCAACTTAAAATGAATATCGTTGAATACTCCTTATAGAATCTATGCAGAAATTAGAAATTCTCTCGTTTTCTTATTCTTCTAGTCATCCATAGCGTTATTGCAAAGCAAATAATATCAGAAATACTTTGAGTTAACTCCAGACCAAGAAGTCCTAATGCAGATTCCAACAAGAACAACACAGGAATATATATGATCCCTTGACGAATAAGAGCCATTAAGGATGCTTCAAAACCATGACCTGAGCATTGCATCAACATTCCCGACAGTGTAATGGAGACCAAGAGAGGAAGAACCAACGCTTGGAAAAACAAATATCGAGATCCTATCTCAACAGCATCAACATCTGAAATGAAGAACTCCATAACATTAGAACTGAAGAGAGCCAAGATTATTGCTAGCACTATAAAGACAGCAACTCCAAGACGAATTGAGAATCTATATGCTTCCTTTACTCTGTCTTTTTTGCCAGCTCCCCAATTATATCCAACAACAGGTTGCATCCCCTGTCCAAAACCAATGCACAAAGACAAAACAAAGTGAACAATGCGTCCAACAATGCTCATTGCAGCAGTTGCAGATGCAGTATAGAAGGAAGCAACATTCATCAGCGCAATATTGCACACAGTCGAGCCAATATTTCTCAATAGCGATGGAGCACCAAGAGAGAATATCGACTTATAGATTTTCTTTGTAGGTTTGAAATTCTTTATCGAAAGACTCATGTTGGACTTCTTTCGAATGAAGAACGACAACATCAGGCAAAAACCAATACCTTGAGAAACCACTGTCGCAAGTGCAGCTCCATTCAACCCCAATCCAAACCCAAAGATAAACAGAGCATCTAGAAAAATATTCAAGATCGCACCCGATGCCATCCCGATCATACCTAGAAAAGCTCTTCCCTCAGAACGGAATATATTGTTCATCGTGTAGCAAACACCCAAGAAAGGAGAACCTAGTACAATAATCCTTCCATATGAAACAGATGCACTAATTGTTTCTTCTGTAGCACCAAGAAACCTCATAAAAGGATTTGCAAATATAAATGAAACAACACCAAAAAATGATAGAAAAAGTAAAGCAGTAAAGAAAGAGACTGCAAAAACCTCATCTGCTTTCTTCCCATCTCCTTGCCCTAATAATGGCGATATTGTGTTGGCAGCGCCCTGCCCAAACAACAATCCTGTTGCTTGTATGATAGCCATTATTGAAAAGACTATTCCTACAGCAGAGGACTCAATTACACCTAGTTGAGACACAAAGAAAGTATCTACCAATGAGTAGAATGATGTAATCAACATAGCAATGATAGTAGGACCTGCAAGCTTTAGAATAAGTGGTCCTATTGGGTTATTAAGCATCATTGATTGTATATTTTTTGCATCTTTCATATATTATCCCTTGAGATTCCATCAATCGAATAGCCTACTATATACAAGACTCTGCAAATTGAAAATGCATAATTCAAAAACTTCTTTTATACCAATTATTACATTCCACCATTTTGGCCATTCGCTTCCTCTTTTCCTAACAAATACAGGAAAGCAATTGCAGGTATTCTGAATATTGGTACATTCGTTTCATGCTTTGCAATACCAAAATCATCGATTTTCTTTGTAATAAGGAACGCATTTGTCACCTTGGATTTCTCATCATTACATAATTCAACAATGGCATCAGTTGCTGGAACATGGGAATTATTTCGATACTTAACCTCGCAAAGAATCTTCTCTCTTGGAAGTTCAATTACTACATCCACTTCCTTTTGATTGTCTTTGTTCTTTCTAAAATATCCAATTTGCGCAGGCCATCCTTGATAGAATGAAATAATATGCTTATAAACACATGTTTCAACCATTGCTCCAAGTTCCTTTTCATCAGAAAGAACATCTTCCACCATCAACACAGCATTACGAATTGCAGCATCAGCAATGAAAATCTTAGGTCGACCTTTCAAAACACCTTTGCTTCCAACATCTATTGGTTTTGCTACATAAATTAGATTAGACATCTCAAGAGCATTAATATATCCATCAATTGTATTGATTGAAGTGTTTTCCAACTCTTTAGCTGCAGTCGAAACACTAAAAATCTCTGTTGAATTCATACATAGATACAAAAATAGCTTTTCCATAAGTAAGGGACTTCTTATATTGAAAAGGGATAGAACATCTCGCTTGATGACTTTATCGACTACATCTTCTCTAAGCATGCGTTGAGCATAAAGGTCGTCGTCAGACAATACAAGTTCAGGAAATCCTCCTATCATCAAATATCGATTGAAGTGTCGCTCTAAAGGAGAAAATCTATCCATCAAATCACCAAGCTCTGCATTATTCATTTGAACCAGATTTGTCAATTTCAAATCACTTGGCAATATCGGATCTTCAAGCTGAAGCAAACTGCAATACTCATAAAATGACAGTGTTGGAATCTTTAGAACATTCCATCTGCCTGTACCACTATCAGTTACGCCCTTTTCAAGTATAGGGCTTGCAGAACCGGTTGCCGTTATTCGAATATCCTTTTTACTGTCATAGATGACTTTCATCCATAGCTCCCAATGTTCTGTATATTGGATTTCGTCGAAGAAAATATACTTTATACCTTCTAGTAAATGCAAAGACTCATATATGGAAATTACTTTATCGACACTCACTAGTTTTACAATTGGATTGTCAAAAGAAATGTATAAAATGTTTTTGGGATTGATTCCTTCTTCTATCAGATTTTCTATCATCTGATACATGATTGTTGTCTTGCCAACACGTCTTGCACCAGAAAGCACAGCAAAACGTCTCAAGGTTTTATGCTTGATCATTTTTATGGCTTCATAATATGCAAGCCTCTTTTGCGGCTTGCTATCTTCTTTAATGTAAAGAGGATTACGCCACCATGGATTATATTGTCGAAGAACTTTTATTATTTGTTCATCACTTACTATTGCCATAAACCGACCTCCATGTTTTTATGATCAAATATAAATCTATCAATATATTAACATACTTTCTGCTACTTTCCATCAGTATACTGATTGATTTTCTCCGATTTTGTATCAGTATACTGATTGATTTTCCGAAATATGGCATAAAAAGCTCTCTTTTGCAGGTTTTGCAATGATTAGCGCTTGGAATTCATCCATTCATATAAGAGTATTGTTGTGGCACTTGAGACATTTATTGAGCCCTTTGCTCCATATTGTTTTATAGATACGATTCCTGCAGACGCACGCGCCAAAGCAAGCATTTGTTCGCTCACCCCACTCTCTTCAGAACCAATAATGCAAATACCTTTTTCCGGGAATTTGAATGTTGAGATATCCTCGCCACCAAGCTCGAGAGCAAATATAGGCATATTTATACTCTCAAGAGATCTTTCACACCAAGGAATTCCATCTACAGTATCACGACTGGTGCGACGTGCTCGCGAGTGTTCGGGAGATGCACATCCTTGTGAAAGATATATCTCTTTTACACCAAAGCTCTCTGCAGAGCGAAAAATAGAACCAACATTATAGGGGCTTCTCAAATGATCCAGGTACAAGTAGTGTTCCTCTACTCGCCTTTTTGACCAATCGACATCTCCTGAAGAGTCCAGCAAATCCCAATCAGCAGGGCTTTCTCCTAATACATTCAATATATAGTAGTAGATATCATCAAAGCCATTTGATCTATAGAGCTTTTCAATCTCTGCTTTATCAAGAGCGGAGAGAGAATCGAGGGCCATCAGATAATCAAAAGCATCAGATAGGTATTCACTCTCAAGATTCCTTGGAAGTGCTTCATGGAAGATTCCACCAAGTTTTCTAAGCTGAACCCTAGGCTTCAGTGTCGCTATCTTCTTTATCGTTATCATCACTAGCTCCTGGAACAATTGCTATCGCAAACTCACCCTTGATCGCACTACGGGATTTGAAATTCTGGAATATTTCATCAGCGCTTCCTGCAATGATCTCCTCATGTGCTTTAGTCAGTTCCCTTGCTACAACAACCTTTTTAACACCTTCGAGGGATGCTATCTCCTCAAGTGTCTTCAAGACCCTAAAAGGAGACTCATAGATAATAAATGCTTCCCCTCGAGAAGCAAGTTCTTCCAGCCTCTTTTGGCGTTTGCCCTTCTTTGGTGACAAGAAGCCTTCGAATGTGAATGTCTTTCCGACGTTGCCAGCAACAGAAATCAAGGATATAGAAGCAGATGCGCCAGGGATAGGAACAATCGAGTGTTCGCTTTCTGTTCTGACTCTCTCAACAAGTCTAGAGCCCGGATCCGAGATTCCAGGAGTGCCAGCATCTGAGCAATATGCAATATTCAAGCCTTGATCCAATAGCTCTATTATTCCCTTTGCGCTCTCTATCTCATTATAGCTATGACATGCAATCAAGCGCTTTTTGATATCATATTTGGAAAGAAGAAGGGATGTATGCCTGGTGTCTTCACAAGCTATTACATCCACTTCATTCAATATTCTTATTGCCCTATAGGTTATATCCTCAAGATTTCCAATTGGTGTTGCAACAATATATAGCGTACTCATATAAAAAAGGATACAGCAAATATGGGTGTTACAAAAGAACCTTGAGCATGGTAAAGTTCACCATATCAATGGTAAATTTTCCCATTTACACCATCTACAAACCTTCAAACACCCCATTTTCCATAAATTGGCACGCTTCCTGCATATAGGAGATGTAAGAAAAAACCTAAAACAGGAGAAATAAATGAACGTATTTAGAAGAATTGGAGACATCGTCTCTTCAAATGTAAACTCACTATTGGACAAGATGGAAGATCCAGAGAAGATGATTGATCTATCTATCAAAGAGCTCGAGGACTCTGTTCTTGAAATGAAAGCAATATATGCTGAAAAAACATCAGAACTAAAGAATCTCGAGAGAGGAGCTGAGAGTGCAAGAGGTGCAAGCACTAGATGGGAAGAGAGAGCCAAGCTTGCTATCGCAAAGAACGAAGATGAGATGGCTAAGGAAGCTTGCGCAGAAAAGCTAAGATGGGAAGAGAAGGCAAAGAGACTTGAAGAATCAATACAGGAGATCAAGATCATCCTATCATCCTTGAATGACAGCCGCATTGAAGCTGAGAAGAAGCTTGATGATATGAGAGTAAAATCATCAGAGCTAAAAGTCAGGGCAAAGAGTGCTAAGGAAAAGAAGAAAGTTGCAGAGATCACAAACTCGCAAGAGAATGCAAGATTCGACAGACGCTTAGCAGAGATCAGCGCAAAGATCGACAAATGGGAAGCATATTCATCTGATTCAACTCCGTTATACACCAAGGAGCAAACACATAAATCCTATGAGAAGTTAGAAGAAGAGGATGCAATAGAAAAAGAGCTAGAGAGACTCAAGTCTAGTAATTAACAACACTGAAGGCTGCCGAATGCAGCCTTCTTTCATTTCAATACATTCTTGTATTTTCTGTATAGTCCTCTAAATTGATCATACGTGAGTCCTAGAAGCTCGGACGCAAGTCTCTGGTTGCCTCCAGCTTTGTCTAAAGCACGTGACATAAACGAGATATCTATATTCTCATGAGCCTTAGCCATATCCTTTAAGTCATAGTTAAGGATAGGAAGAGAGTCAAAAGTCTCTGTCTTAACATCGATTTTCTTCTCCTCTACAAATGGGTTATTAAATGGATTGAAATCCACTTCTCTAATAACACCATCTCGAGCCTTATATACAGCTCTTTCAATGACATTCTTAAGCTCTCTAACATTTCCTGGCCAAGAATAACTCTCAAGAGATGTTACAACCTCGTCAGTGAATTCCGGTATAATATCAAAGCCACATTCAAGAGCCATACGAGACGCAAAGAAAGACGAAAGAAGCATTATATCCTCCCCTCGCATCCTCAATGGAGGTAAGAACAGAACCTCAAATGAAAGCCTATCAAGAAGATCTTCCTTGAACTTGCCTTCTTTGCAAAGTTCTTTCAAGTCTGCATTCGTTGCTCCTACAATGCGAACATTTGTCTCAAGTGTTTGAGAAGAACCAATGCGTTCAAATGTTCCATATTCAACAACACGCAATATCTTTTCCTGAGTCTCTAGAGGAATGAGTCCAATTTCGTCTAGAAATAGAGTTCCACCCTCAGCTTCCTCAAACCTACCCTTTCTTGTAGAAGTCGCTCCAGTGAAAGCACCCTTTTCATAACCAAAGAGTTCGGATTCTATCAATGAAGGAGGAAGAGAGGCACAGTTAACTGCAACCAAAGGCTTCTGCCAACGAGAAGACATATAGTGCAAACGTCTAGCAGCAAGCTCCTTACCTGTTCCTCTTTCACCTATTAGTAATACAGGCCTGTTAATGGTAGCAACTCTAGATACCTTCTCCTGAAACTCAAGATAAACTTCGCTTTGCCCTATTTCCTTAATTTCATTATATCCAGCACTCATGTGGTAAATAATACCACACATGGTAAGCATAACCAATATTTTAACATCTTTGTTAAAATGTCATTTTTGTTTAATTGTTTAAAACATAAGTAATTATTTTTTTAATAATTTTTTGGCACGATTTTTGCGATAACAAAAGTGTAAGGAAGGACTACTATGGGAATTTTTACTAGATTCAAAGATATCGTAAACTCAAACATCAACGCTCTCTTGGACAAAGCAGAAGATCCAGAAAAGATGCTAAAGCTAATGATTCAGGAAATGGAAGACACTATCATAGAGCTTAAGACATCATGCTCTGCAAGAATGGCTGAAGAGATCAGACTCTTAAAGAAATATGATGAAGCAAAAGCTTATGTTACACGTTGGCAATCCAGAGCAGAACTTGCAGTTCAGCACGGAAAAGAAGATCTTGCACGCGAAGCTTTGAAAGAGAAGAGAAATGCTCTTGAAACACTTGAAAAGCTTGAAGAGAACCTAAATGCAGTAAAGAGTTCTGTCGAAGAAGGCAAGAACGAGATCAAGACTCTTGAAGATAAACTCCAGCAAGCTAAACTCAAGCTAAAGACTCTTCAGGAAAGAAGCGCTAAAGCTCGTGAGACAGGCGTCTTCAACAACCAGGATCTATCATCAAGATTCGAGGCAATGGAAGAAAAGATCAACCAGATGGATGCTTGGAACGAATTGAACAAGAAACAGGATTCTGCAGAAGAGAAGTTTGCAAAGATGGAAAAGGATGCAGAGATTGAGAAAGAGCTTGAAGCACTTAAAGGAGCAATGAACTAATGGCTTACTTGATCGTAATACTATCATTCATCGTGGTTTTCGTATTGATCGACAAAATCAACGAACACAGTAAAGAAAGAATGAAAATAGAAGCTGCTCTTAGGGAAGAAGAAATGCGCAGAGGTTATATGCCAGGAACATTTTCTCGTTCTTTCTCATCAAAGAAAGCTTATAAGGAGATGATGAGAGAAGCAACGAGAAGCGCAAAGCATGCATCTTCTGCAGAAGACATGAAATACCAAGGGCCACATGATGACTTGATGGACAAGGAAGACTTGGAAAAAGCTATCAGCGACCTAGAAGAAAGAATCAACAATCTAGACACAATAATGAGGGAGAAGAAAAATGGAAAGATCTAGCGATGTAAGGACAAGGAGATGGACAAGATCTCCTCGGGGAGAAATCTTGGGAGTAGCTACAGGACTTGCTGAATGGAGAGGTTTTCCTCCATCAACTACTCGCCTACTTGTTTTCTTATCTGTCATGTTCACAGGATTCTTTCCTGGTTCCATTATATATTTGATCGCTGCTATCATACTTCCAATGCAAACCCCTGCTGATGTCATCTCTAGAAACGAATGGTTCAAGGCCGAGAGCAGAAGAAGCTCTAGAAGAGGCCATGAATATGAGGATGCAACATATACAGAAGCTGGAAAGGAAGAGAAATCAACAGAAGACCTTAGAGCTGAATATGAGAACCTAAAGAAGAAGGTAGAAGAGATGGAAGGACAGATCTTTGATAGGGAAAAAGATTGGGATGCCAGATTCAATAACGAGGACAAATCATGATTGAAGCATCAAAAAAGACCATCATCTTCCTGCTTATTGCACTGATCATCCTGTGGGGTCTTTGGGGATTCTGGAAGATCTCAAAGAAATGGAATGCAAAGAGTGACAGCGTAGAGATTGCAATCACAAACGAGACGAATATCGAATTAGATAGCAGTGTTGCATCTGTCTATGTAACACCTTCCAAAGACAATACATTGAGAGTCAAGAGCACAAAAGCAGGAGAGCTTAAAGTTGAAAACGATGGAACAACCATCGAGATCAGTCAAAAGACAAAGATTAAGTCTGGAGAGGGAGTTTTAACACTAGAAATTCCTGGAAAAATCAAAACTTCCAGTGTTAAGACAAGTGTAGGCTCTATCGATATCTCATCTTTGAATATGTATAAGATAGAGCTAAAGGTTGCTACAGGAGACATTACTGCATCAAACATAAAAGCATATGAGCTTGATGCTGAAGCCTCAGTTGGAACCATCGACCTAAGCGATATTGTTGCAACGGACATTGAAGCAGAGACAAAAACAGGTGATATAAGCCTGACTGAAACAAATGCAAAGACATTGGATGCAAATGCATCTATTGGAAATGTAACGTTCTATAGTGGAAAGGTTGACACTCTTGAGTGCGAAACAGGTACAGGAGATATCTACATAAAGCTCGATGACAAGAATGGAACATTCAATATTACAATTGGCGCACTAGCAGATGCATATGTCTTTGGAACCGAACTAGAATCAAAGAGCGAGACTCTTACATTCGGAACAGGCACTCCAAATGTAAGTGCAAAGACAAAAATTGGCTCAATTGAAATCCGATAGCAGCTTTTATATTCAGACACTGTCAGCTAGACAGTGTTTTTTTTTCATTCTTATGATACTATTCTTGTGTTTCCGGGAGATATTTTTATGGAAGAAGCTTTCATGCAAAGAACAGTTACTTGTGGCCAGCTTAGAGCTTGCGACGAGGGTAAAACAGTAATCCTAAACGGATGGGTTCACAGAGATAGAAACCACGGAGTATTGCACTTTATCAATCTCAGAGATAGATATGGCATGACTCAGGTAGTTGTAGATGAAGATGCAGACGAAGAGCTACAGAAAGTTGCATCAGAACTGAAGCTTGAGTACTGTATCGCAGTAAAGGGTATTGTCAGAAAGCGCCCTGATCAGATGATCAATAGCGATATGCTTACAGGTGAGATTGAAGTCAAGGCAGAGAAGATTGAAATTCTCTCACAGTGTGCGACTCTCCCATTCATGATCGAAGACGAGACAAATGCAAAAGAAGACCTTCGTCTTAAGTACAGATTCCTAGACCTAAGATCAAAGGGAATGCAGGACAGAATCAAACTAAGACATGAGATCGTAAAAGCTATCAGAGAGTATTTTTATAAGACTGATTTCTTTGAAATCGAGACACCTACCCTGATCAGAAGCACTCCGGAAGGAGCAAGAGACTTCTTGGTTCCATCAAGAATATATCCAGGAAAGTTCTTTGCTCTTCCACAGTCACCTCAGCTCTATAAGCAGCTATTGATGGTTTCTGGTTTCGATAAGTATTTCCAGATCGCTCGCTGTTATAGAGATGAAGACCCAAGAGGTGACAGACAGCTTGAGTTCACTCAGCTCGATATCGAGATGAGCTATGTTAAGAGAGATGATGTACTATCTTTGATGGAAGATATGTTTGGCGATGTTTTCAAGAAGGTTCTTGATGTAGAGCTACCAAAGACATTCCAGCGCCTGACTTACCATGATGCAATGAACAAATATGGTTCAGATAAACCAGATTTGCGCTTTGGTCTTGAGATCAAGGATGCTTCCAGCTTCGCAAGTCAATCAACATTCAAGGCTTTCACAGAAACTCTTGAGAATGGTGGATTTGTAAAGTACATCGTCGCTCCAAAGACAGAGGGCCATGACTACACAAGAAAGTATCTAACAGAGCTTGAAAGCGCTGCAAAGATCTATGGTGCCCATGGACTTGCTTGGATGAAAGTTGAGAACAACACTCTCAGCGGTGGTGTTTCAAAGTTCTTCCAGGGTAAGGAAGATTTGGTTCTTTCAGAAACAGGAGCTAAGGACGGAGACGTAATCTTGCTTGTTGCACAACAAGACTGGAAGAAGTGCTGTAACTCAATGGGTGCAGTACGTTCACGTCTGGGTGCAGACCTAGGCCTTATTCAGCCAGGATATGCATTCTGCTGGATCATCGACTTCCCTCTATTCGAGTACAACGAAGATGAAGGACATTGGGAAGCTGCACACCACATGTTCTCAATGCCACAGACTGAATACCTAGATACTCTTGAATCAAACCCTGGGGAAGTAAAGGGAGACCTATACGACCTAGTTCTCAACGGATATGAGCTTGCATCCGGTTCAATAAGAATCCACGATATCGAACTTCAGAAGAGAATCTTCAGAATCTGTAACATCCCAGATGATATGGCTCAGGAGAGATTTGGATTCCTACTTGATGCATTCAAGTTCTCACCACCACCACACGGAGGAATCGCACCTGGTGTAGATAGACTCTGTATGATCATCTCTGGTCAGAGCTCCATCAAGGAAGTAATCGTATTCCCTAAGAATACAGCAGCACTATCTCCAATGGACGAGTCCCCATCTTGGGTTGAACCAAAGCAACTTGAGGAATTGAGACTCTCAATCGTAGAGACCAAATAGTGAATTCACATATTCCAGTTGCCATCGTTGGCGGTGGCGCATCAGGCCTTTTTGCTGGGAGTATTCTTGGCAAGAAGGCCCTTATATTAGAGCGTGGGGATAAGTGTGGCAGAAAGCTACTTCTAACGGGAGGAGGCAGATGTAACTATACGCACGCGTCTACCCTTCCAGAGCTTCTTGACCACTATAATGGCAACAAGAGATTTATCTCACATGCGCTCTACTCTTTCACTCCAGATGACATCATCTCTTTCTTTTCAAAGCTTGGTATTGAACCAAAAGAGGAAGAGAATGGCAAGATATTCCCTCTTAATAAAGATAGTTACGATGTTGTATCTGCTCTCGAAAAAAGATCTTGTATTGAAACAAACACATATGTTTTGAATATCAAGAAAGAAGATAAGTTCATCATAACAACCAACAAAGGAACCATGAATTCTGACTATTTGATCCTTTCTGTGGGAGGAAACAGCTATCCTCATACAGGATCCGATGGCAATGGCTATAAGCTTGCATCCTCTCTTGGACACAAGATCACTCCTCTTAAGCCAGCTCTTGCACCTCTTGCATTGAATGTAGACATGTCGAAGGCTGAGGGAATAACAATTCCTTTAACAATAAAAATAAAAAAGAAAGAATATACAGGAAGTACTGTAATAACGAGAAAAGGCATTTCAGGTCCTCTTGCAGAAGACATATCGTATATGATCTCAGATAATGAAGATATTACGATCAAATTCATAGATATAGACTTTAAAGAGCTACGACAAAAGAATGGAAAATCCCTAATGAAGAATGCACTGATGATTCCTGAGAGACTATCTATTGCACTGTTAGAGGATCTTGCTAATAAGCGAATTGCAGATATATCAAAAAAGGAAGAATTATATATAGAAGAGAGACTATGTGCTCTTAGATGCAAGGCAAAAGCTCTTCAAGCAGGTGCTATGTCCACACATGGAGGCGTCGATATCCGAGAGCTCGATCCAAAGACAATGGAGTCAAAACTCATAGAAGGCCTATACCTAGTCGGAGACATTGTTGATGTTGATGCCAATTGCGGCGGCTACTCGCTTACATGGGCATTTGCATCAAGTTATATTGCTTCTCACAACATTCTCAAATCCTTGTGATACAATTATTCCATGGCACAGAAAAGAGAGATCAACGCACACTTTTCTTCAGGGAAAAGATATTTTGAAAACAAGCTTGGCAACGAGTTTTTCTTCACAGATAGCACAGGGCCTTACGAGTACCTCTTAGGAGCTCTTGCCGGTTGCTATATATCAACACTATCAAGCTATTACACGCAACCAGATTGGACAGGACTTGATGTGAATGTTGTTGGTATAAAGAGAGACGAGATTCCAACTGTACTAGAAGAGACAACATTGAACATCGTAGCTAAAGGTGTAGGGAATAAAAAAGAGTTTAATGCAAATGCAGAAAAAGCAAGCAAAGAGTGTTCAATTTTTCAAACTATTGCTAAAGTATCAGAGATGAGAATCAATATAGAATACGAGGACTAAATGCAACAAAAACGCTCTCTAAGAATCAATGTATTTGATTATTTCAGAAAGGCTATGCTCAGCTATTTCTCGCATTATAGTGAACAAGACAACGAAAAAAAGAAGAAAAGCACTACATCCCATAGAATTGCACTGGAGCTTATTAAAGAGTTTCCTTCCACTTGCAATGTTGAGATCGACTACATGGGAGCAGACATCGTTATCAAGCAAAACGATGATGTCATATTGATTCTTCTTTGGTCAAATGAATACCTAACAGAGAAAGAAAAGACAAAAGCAAAGACCTTGCACGAAGAAAAAGCCCCACTTCTTACTCTCGCATTCTCACTTCTTGAAGACAAGAACTACATTTTGGTATATCGCTTCGAGAAAGACTATTTGGAATATCTTCATATCGATAAATCAGACTTTTCAGAACGCGTCCTAAAGCGCTCTGAAGAGAAAGAAAAAGAGACGGATCAACTGTTATTGGGACTCAGAGGAAAAGCCAAGAAACAAAGAAAGAAACGAGTCAAAAAGGAAGTTATAACGACAGACGAAAAAGAGGAGTGACAACTCGCCGCTCCTCTCTCTTTCTAGATTTTACTCTTCTTTCCTTTTACAGGATCTATAACAGGCGACAGCCCAACAAGCTTATAAACAGCTCTCTTCTGGGCATCTTCGCACCCATTCCAAGGTTTATCCTTGTTCTCGCTCTTATATTTTTGAGTCATCCACCAATCATCATGTTGAACTCTATCAAGGTTCTTATCCAAGAGAGAGAATATTGTTGAATAGAACTCTACAAGAGCATTTCCAGATAGAGCTTCCTCTGCAACGCGAGCAAGCTCTAGAGTATGATGCAAACAAAAACCCTTTGACTGAGATAGTTTTACCTTAAAGTCCGAGTCTTGTTCGAATAGTGCTGCAATTGTGTAGCAATACCTATAGAGTCTGTCATCCATGCGAGAACAAACAAGACAACCCTTTTCACGAGAAGCAACATCTTCCCTAAAGCTTTCAATTGCCTTCAAAGCCTGTCTGGGCTTTGATGCATTGATGATTTTCTCCAAATCAGGCTTATATGTTTTCTTGTTCTCGTCGTAATAGGTATCCATAACAAGAGCCAAGACCTGAGGCTTGTTAGCCTGAGCAAGCTGACGCATATGTTCAGGACAGAAACCATAAGTATTGGTCTCAACTCTCACTTCCGGAGTCATTACAGCAGATGATAGATAATAAGATAAAGCATCATGCTCTGCCTCTTGCATCAACGAACACAAGAAGCACTCCGAATCGGAATTAAGGCCATCCCAGACAGGAATTGTCTCTAATACTATCTTCACGCTAACAATTCCTTTGCCTTAGCTGCGATATTCTCTCCTGTGAATCCAAATGCCTGCTTTAGATAAGCAAGGTTTCCAACCTCTCCGAATCTCTCGCCAACATTGACAAAGCCCATCTTTACAGGATTTGTCTTAACAAGGTGAGCTGCAATCATCTCTCCAACGCCACCTGCATAGCGTCCATTTTCGCAGACAAGAACTCTTCCACATCTAGATGCAACTTTCTCAATCAGTTCAGTATCCAATGGTCGGATAGTATGCAAATCAACTACAGTTGCATTGATTCCCTCTTTCTTTAGGATTTCTGCAGCTTCCATAGCACCATCTACCATGACAATACCTGTTGCTATAATCGCAACATCCTTACCATCAAGAAGCTCAATTCCCTTTCCAAGCTCAATCTTCTGATCTAGGCCATAGCGGAAATTGATTCCCTTTCTAGGTGTTCTGATATATGAAGACTGACCATTTTTATACATCTGCCATGTTAGATCATATAGAGACTGTGCATCAGATGGTTCAACAATCACGAATCCAGGAATCTGGCGCATCAATGCAATATCCTCAAATGGCATATGTGTTCCGCCATTGTACTGTGCTGTGATACCAGGGTCAGAACCAATTACATGAACTGTCTGATGAGCATATCCTACTGAGATAAACAATTGGTCATAGTCTCTGCGAGATGAGAAGCATCCGAAAGAGTGAGCAAAAGGAACAAGACCAGTTGAAGATAGTCCTGCTGCAACACCAATCATGTTTGCTTCCGCAATACCTGCATTGATGAATCTATTAGGAAACTCTTTTGCAAATGTTGTTGATCCAATACATGATGATAGGTCAGAGTCTACAAAGACAACTCTCTCATCGTTTGCTGCAATATCACAAATGGCACCTATCAAGGCTTCCTTATAATGGTTAAAATCGTGAGCATCCCTTTTCATTATCTTCCCTCTCTTACGCGTAGTGCTTCTACAGCTGCTTCTGCACCTTCTTTTGTTATCTGCATCGAATGGTTTGCCTTGATGCCCTCTCCTGGGATATAGCCATAGCTCTTGATAGTATCAAGAATGATCATATGAGGCTTGCCTTTCTCGCTCTTTGCACACTTTACTGCATTGTCAATTGCTTCAATGTCATGGCCATTTACAACCTGAACATGCCAACCAAAGCTTTCCCAACGCTTGACTACATCGTCCTTTCTCTCTGGGATGATGTTCTCGGTATAGTCATCAAGCTGCTGCTTATTAAGGTCCTCGAATGCAATGAAGGAATCAATCTTCTGAGCACCTGCCAATTCTGCTGCTTCCCAGATCTGTCCTTCCTGGCTTTCGCCGTCCCCGATGATTGAATATGTCCAAGCATCTACTCCCTTGATTCTGTTTCCAAGAGCAATACCAAGAGCTGCAGAAAATCCCTGTCCCAAAGAACCTGCTGTGAAATCAATACCAGGAGTCTTTGTCATATCAACATGGCTAGGAAGCTTTGTTCCTCCCTGGTTCAATGTAGATAGTTCGCTTTCTGGAATGTAGCCCTTAAGAGCAAGGGTTGCATATACTGCAGGACCTGCGTGTCCCTTAGAAACCACAAGTCTATCTCTTGTCTCAAGCTTAGGGTTCTTTGGATCTATATTCATTGCCTCGAAATATAGATATGCCAACACATCTGCAATAGACATTGCACCTCCGATATGTCCAGAGCCAAAGCTTGCGACTTCTTTGATTGTCAAACATCGTATCTCAAATGCTTTCGTCTTCAATTCATTCAAACGAATCTCGTCCATCTAATCCTCCTGTCAGCCACGCATAGCAGCAATATCATCAAGGTCTTTATCTTCAAGTCCCTTAGTACTTACGATTTTAGAAAGCAAAGTCATCTTTGCAGCTTGTTCCAAGCACTCCATTCTATCAAAGGCAGAAAGAAGGTTCTTTCCTAGAGCAATTGCTCCATGATTTGCTAAGAGTGCAACATTATCAGAGATAAGAAATTCAGAAACCTCTTTTGCAAGAGCCTCGGTCCCCATCCTCTGATAAGGAATCTTCTTCACTTTATCCAACAAATACCAGCTTTCTGCAATAAGAGTTGTATCAATTTCCATGCTAGATGCCGAAAACAAGCAGGAATATGTAGGATGAGAGTGTACTACAGCGCAAACATCTGGTCTCTTTTTATATATCAAACGATGCATATCGCTTTCAATCGATAGCTTTAACTCAGGCGTAAGATTCTCTCCTGTTTCAATATCAACCTGTGCAATGTCCTCTGCTTGAAGAGAACTCTTATCCTTGCCAGAACAAGTTATGAGCATAAAATCTTCAAAACGTGTGCTGATATTGCCACCTGTGGAGGTTGTAAGACCTTTAGAATATGTTCGTCGCATGAACTCTGCGACATCTTGCCTAGCCTTTAAAATGTCCATAGCTAAGATATTAACACAAGAGGTATCTTTTTTGCGATATAAATTGTTATAGCAAAGACATAACAATGGACAAGCCAGAATAAACCACAGAGGCTAATATAGATAGTTATTGCACATGAAAATATCATCGCTCATTTCATCCCTTCGATAGATAAACACACCTTCTTTGTGGTACCTTTATTGCGTGAAAGAGATGGATATAAACATTACAAAAGAAGGAACAGTTGTAGTTCTCGCCACTGGCGGAACCATTGCAGGAATAGGCTCAAAAGGAAAGAGTACTGGCTACAGATCAGGACAACTATCTGCAGAAGAAATACTTGATAAAGTTCCAGGGCTTGAGAACCTAGCTCCTATCGTTCCTATCCAGATTTGCAACATTAACTCTGATGACATTACATCTGACATCTGGATCGAGACTGTACACTTTATCAACAAACTTGCAGAAAATCCTCTTGTTTCATCTTTCGTAATTCTCCATGGCACCGACACAATGGAAGAAACTGCATACTTTCTCAATCTCACACTAAAGACAAAGAAACCAGTTGTGATCACAGGTTCGATGCGCCCTGCAACTTCGATGAGTGCAGATAGCTACCTTAACATCTATGAATCCGTATTGGTCGCAACAGATCAAGAAGCCATTGGTAAAGGCGTATTGATTGTCTTTTCAGATCAGATTTTCACAGCTCGATCGATCACAAAAGCAAGTACTTATAGTGTCAAAGCTCTCTCAGGAGGCGAAAACGGTTCTATCGGCATTATCAGGGATGACGAGGTGTTCTTTTATGGAAAGAGTATCAAAAAGCATACTGTATATACTGAGTTCGATATCTCTGAAATATCATCACTGCCAAAGGTCTCAATAGTATACTTTGCAACAGACCAAGACCCAGCAATAATGCGATATGCTGCATCAATATCAGATGGCATTGTCATTGCAGGAGCGGGAGCCGGAGAATTCAGCCAGTTATTCAAGGAAGAAATCCAGAAGACAGATATTCCCGTTGTTATCAGCTCAAGAGTCAATGACGGAATCATCACACAGGGAAATCTGTTATGCAAAGGCACTGTAGCTGCGAATAACCTTCAGCCTCAGAAAGCCGCTATCTTATTGCGATTGGCTCTCACAAAGACAAAGGACTACAAAGAGCTATTAAGGATATTCTCAACTTATTAATATCATTAGCTACAACACTGTCAAAAAACAAA
The DNA here is from genome assembly GCA_934276485.1 of uncultured Spirochaetales bacterium. Classification (GTDB taxonomy): domain Bacteria; phylum Spirochaetota; class Spirochaetia; order Sphaerochaetales; family Sphaerochaetaceae; genus Ornithospirochaeta. The sequence goes on from CAKQTE010000035.1 coordinate 24,585, forward strand.
AAAAAGCATATACTGTTTCGGGTTGTTAAAATATTCTAAACAACAGGATTTACCCCTGTTAGTTTTTTGGATAGACTGAATTAACTTTTTTGCAAGGAGCATATACATTTATGAGAATGTCCAATATGTTTTCAAAGACCCTCAGAGAAGCTCCAAATGGTGCTGACTGCAAGGGTTATGAATATCTATTGAGATCTGGCTATATTCGTCAGATGGGCGCAGGAATCTTTTCACTTCTTCCTCTAGGCTTTAGAGCTACAAGAAAAATCGAATCTATCATCAGAGAGGAAATGGAGAATATCGGAGCACAGGAGATCCTAATGCCCCTTGTAAACCCTGCTGACATCTGGAAAGAGACAGGACGCTATTACTCAATCGACAAGGAAATGAGCAGATTCGAGGACAGAGCTGGAAGAGACATGGTTCTAGCAATGACTCACGAAGAAGCTGTTACAGATATCGCTAGAGGCGAGATCGACTCTTATAAGCGTCTTCCTCTTCTCGTATACCAGATCCAGACAAAGTGGAGAGATGATCCACGTCCAAGAGCAGGTCTTATCCGTGTACGTGAATTCACAATGAAGGATTCATACTCTTTCGATAAAGACTGGGAAGGTTTGGATAAAGTATATAAGGCTCACTACAAGGCTTATTTCAGAATCTATTCACGCTGTGGTCTTCCTGTAGTAGCTGTAGGTGCAGATTCAGGAATGATGGGAGGAAAGGTATCTCATGAATATATGTACCTATCTCCAATTGGTGAAGATACCATCATCACATGCCCTGAGTGTGGTTACACAGCAAACAGACAGGTTGCTAGATTCCAGAAGGATTATTATCCAGAAGAGATGAAAGAGCTTGAGAAGGTTGCTACTCCTAATGCAAAATCAATCGAGGATCTAACAGCATTCCTATCTATCGAACCAAGACAGACAGCAAAGGCTGTTTTCATGGTTGGAACATTCATTGATGACACAAATGGAGACGAGAAAAACAAACTTATTGTCGCTATCGTTAGAGGGGACATGGATGTTGAAGAGTCAAAGCTAACGAATGCTATCAAGGCAAATGCTTTGAGACCTGCTCACGAAGAAGAGATCGCAGAGTGCAACATGGTTGCAGGCTTTGCTTCTCCTATCGGTGCCAAGGGCGACTTTATCACAGTAGTTGATGACTCAGTTGCTAAATCAAACAACCTTGTTGCTGGAGCAAACGAGGAAGGTTTCCACTACCTCAATACAAACTTCGGTCGTGACTACACTGGAATCGTTGCAGATATCGCATCAGCTCGCGATGGCTACAGATGTCCAGAGTGCGGAAAACCTATCAGCGTTTCAAAGGGCGTTGAAGTTGGAAACATCTTCCAGCTTGGAACACGATACTCAGAAGCAATGAACTGTACATACCAAGACGAGAATGGAAAGCAGGTTCCTGTTGTTATGGGTTCCTATGGAATCGGAGTCGGAAGGCTTCTTGCTTGTCTTGCAGAACAATACAACGACGAGTCTGGCCTTTGCCTCCCTATCTCAGTCTCCCCATACCAAGTACACCTAATTTCCCTCATCAAGGAAAAGGAAGTTGGAGAGCAGATCTACAAGGAGCTTGAGGATGCAGGCATCGAGGTTCTATTTGATGACAGAAAGGAAACAGCTGGTGTTAAGTTTGCAGATGCAGATCTAATTGGTATTCCTATCAGAATCACACTTGGAAACAGATCCTTCAAGGAAGGCAAGGTTGAAGTTAAGTACAGACAGAGTGGCGAGACTACAAACTATCTAATTTCAGACCTCGTTGATGAGATCAAAGCAGAGATCAAGAAAGAACAGCAGAAGATCGATGCAAACATCGTAGAGAAAGAACTACAGTGAAAGCCAAAGGCCCGAGGAAAATGATCTTCGGGCTTTTTCATTCCTTGTGCTTTCGAAACTTTAAAAGTTTTCTTTTCCCGAAAGCCAATCCGAAAGGTTCAGAACTTGAACACCTTCAATTGAATATCGAGGATGCCTAGTTCTTGCAAGCAAGTATTTTGGATATGCATCCCGAATTTGCAATAATGGCGTTACTTCGCGCTCAACAGTCGAACGCTCTGAAATATCATCAGAAACCTGAATATATATCTTTTCGCTACCCATCAAGGCAACAAAATCAACTTCCTTTTGATATAACTTGCCAATATAAACATCATAACCACGTCTAAGTAGCTCAATGCAGACAATACTCTCATAAGCACGTCCATAGTCTAGGTTTCTTGCTCCCAATAGAGCATATCGCATGCCTGTATCGCACAAATAGAACTTACTGGAAGTTTCCAAATACTTTTTCCCCTTTATGTCATATCGAGTAACTTCATAGAACATAAAGGCTCGGCAAAGAAAGTCGCAATAACGTCCAATAGTCACGTGGTTTGCCGTTGGAATTGTCTGCCTTAGTATTTCTCCAATCTTATTAGGAGAGAAGATATTTGCTATGTTATCCATCAGATATTCAGAAAGATGCCTTAAGCTCTCGACATCTCCAATTCCATATTTCTGTACCAAATCACGAGTGACTATTGTTTCATAGACGTCCCTGATATAAGCAATACGGTCAACTTCTTGAGTATAAGGAAAAGAACCAGGAAGACTACCTTTGATCAAATAAGAATCCAGCATATCCTCAACATTGTTATCACTTTCCCAGTACTCCAGATATTCACGAAAGCTGAATGGAAAGATTCTTATCTCAATGAATCTTCCTGTAAAAAGTGTTGCTAGATCAGAACTAAGAAGAAAAGCGTTAGATCCAGTTAGATAGATATCAGCAATATTTTTTGAATGAATGCTGTTAATAGCAAGTTCAAAACTTGGACACATCTGTACTTCATCAATAAAGAGAAAGTTCTCTCTATCTTGTCTGATACTATCCTTTATGTATGAATGAAGTTTTCTATAATCCTTCAATTCTTCATTATCCAAATCCTGTAGATCTATAAATATGATATTAACATTCTTCCGCTTTTCAATCAGAAGATTCATGAAATCTTTCATCAGAAATGACTTTCCACATCGTCTGATTCCAGTGATGATCTTAACATCCGGTGTACCTATTAGGCCTTCTAGGCGTTGTAGATAACTCGTTCTTTGAATATATTTCATACCACCTCGCTTTCGAAACTTTAAATTTCTTTAAGTTTCGAAACTGAATGTATAAATAAATATATCATATATATGATGTTGAAAATGCAAAAAAGAGGACAGAAGACTCTCTGTAGCCCTCTGCCCTTCTCTAATCCGATGCATTCACATTTATTTTACGAGCATTGATTCAAAAGCCTCTGCATAAGCTGTAAGTTCAGTGCCTGTAAGACCATATGGATAAGCGACAATCATCATTCCTGGCTCTTCGATAGACCAACCAACAACATCAGAGATATCTGGATTTGCAGAAACGATATTATCAAGAAGCGCATCAATCTCTTCATCCTTGTAGCTTTCTGGATAGTAAACAAACCCATAGCCATCATGTGCTTCAAATGTAAACTTTTCGTTGCCATATGTTTTCTCGATAAGTGCAATAACGCCCTCTGGCAAAGATGCAGGCTCTGAAGCTGTAGGAACTTCGACCTTTATCTCTAATGTCTGACCTTCTGTCTTTACCTCAACAACAGGAGCTTCTTCACTCTTTTTCTCTTCTACAGGAGCTGTTGTCTCTGTCTTCTTTACCTCTGCTGGTTTTACTTCTGCTTTCTTTGTCTCTACTGGAGCTGATACAGTTGTCTGCTGAGTAGTCGCTGGTGCTTTCGACTCTTTCTTTCCACAACTTACTGCGCATAGAAGAACAAGCGCTAAAACAAGTACTAATACAACACTAGAAGCAAATCTATTTCTCTGTGAGTTTCTAGCCATAAATAAAATCTCCTTCTTACATAAGATAAACCACAAAAACATCGTTATCGTTACAAACAAACAACCAATGTATGTAGAAATACTATCATTCCAATAAAAAGTTTGTCATGTCAAACTTTCAAACAACACAACAATTCACATAAAAACTACAGAAACAAAAAAAAGGAAGCCTTTTAAAGCTCCCTTCTCCCCCAATTAGATAAACAAAGCAATATTAGAGTGCACCATTTTCCTTTAGAAGGTTGATGATGTAAGTTCTCTTTGCTGCCTTTGCATACTCAAGAACTGAGTGTCCCTGATAGTCACGTGCGTTGATATCAGCACCACTCTTGATTAGCTGAGTAGTGATCTTTGTCTCAGGATTGCCATTTACGCTCATGATCAGAGCTGTCTCTCCAAGATAGTTTCTTGCATTGATGTTAGCTCCAGCTGCTAGGAGTGCCTCAATAACCTTTGGGTTCTTTGAGCTGTTTGCAGCAAGATGCAATGCATTTGAGCGATATTTTGGCTCAGACTCATGAATATCTCCGCCTGCCTGGATCAAAGCATTCAATACTGCTACAGAATGATTGTATTGAGCAGCAAGCATGACTGGTGTAAGACCCCATTCGTTGTGTGCATTTACATCTGCACCCTTGTCGAGGAGCTCTTTGATGTCTCTAGCCTTTGTTGCACTAATAGCTGCAGCAAGAAGCTTCTTGTTTACAGAATCATTTGTTCTAGCCATATTATTAATCTCCATCTACATTCAATTCTATTAAATTATAACATAATGTAAATAGCAAAGATATTATATTTTTTAATTTTTAATATAAATAATTATAAATATTTAAAGAATATATCAAAATGATGTTAAAATTTTCACTCATTTAGCTTTTCTTTCTACAACTCTTTTTTGTGTGTTATACTCTGAACATGTTAACAAGCGAAATTATCAAAAAAGTACCTAAAGTAGAACTTCATGAGCATTTAGATGGAGGCCTAAGGCCTGAGACTATAATCGACTTAGCACGCGCTCGTGGAATAAAACTCCCTTCATATGACAAAGATGAGCTTAAAGCTTGGTTTACAAAGGGATGCCAGCAAAAATCCCTATCACTATATCTCGAGACATTCGCAGTCACAACATCTGTAATGCAAGATAGAGAATCTCTTATAAGAATCGCAAAAGAGGAAATTGAAGATCTTGCAAAAGATAATGTCGTATATGCAGAGATCAGATTCTGCCCAGAGCTACACACCAAAAAGGGATTGAACCTCGAAGAAGTCGTGAGCGCTGTAATATCGGGATGCGATGAAGGAAGAAAGGAAACAGGCGTTGAGTTTGGTCTTATTCTCTGTGCTATGCGCCATGAAAGTCCAAAGCTATCTTTGGAGATCGCAGAACTTGCTGTTGCCTTTGCAGAGCGTGGAGTTGTTGGATTCGATCTAGCGGGAGATGAGTTCGGGCATCCTGCAAAGAAACACTTGGAAGCATTCCAGTATATAAGGACAAAGAACTTCAATATAACGATACATGCAGGAGAAGCATTCGGCCTTGAATCCATATGGCAAGCTATCCAGATATGTGAAGCTCATAGAATCGGACATGGCACAAGACTTACTGATGATATGGTTATCGAGAATGGAAAGATCGTGAAGATGGGATCCCTTGCTCACTTCATTCAAGACAAGCGTATTCCTATCGAGATGTGCCTTACTTCGAATGTAGGAACAGGCGCTGTCGAGAGCTATAAAGATCATCCATTCCCTATCTTCTTCAGAGAACACTTTAGAGTATTCCTGTGCTCAGACAATCGCTTGATGAGTGACACAAATCTTACAAAGGAGATGGAGATTGCCGTCAAAGAGTATGGCATGAACATACATGACTTAGAGAAGATCACGATCAACGCAATGAAATCAGCCTTCATCCATCACGATAAGAAGCTAAAGCTTATATATGATGTAATAAAGGCTGGATACAAGAAGATAAGAGAGGAATACAGCCTAGATTAGGCCCCATACCCTAAGGGGCTTGATCCTAAGCCTTATCCTTATATATAGATAGCCAAACAACATGCCAAATAGATGTGTTAAATGTGCAATGCCATCATATGAAAATTGGCTGAAGAACTCTATTGCAAAGTATATGAGTACCAATAATGGTGCTCTAACTGGAATGATTCCAAAAATGAAGATAATAGAAGAAGGGAATATTACAGTAAATAGCAATAGGATTGCGTATGTTGCACCAGATGCCCCCAAGAGTATTGCCCCACTTCCTGTAAGAAGGTCCATTCCATATGTGCTTACGCCTGCAAGTGTTCCACACAGTAGGTAATAAAGGATGAACTCCTTTGTTCCTATAGCTCTCTCAAGTGCTATTGAGAATATCAACAGCGATAGCATATTGCTAAACAAGTGCGAGAAGCTTCCATGCACAAACATATATGTAAAGAATTGCCAATACCAATGGTTGTAATGCACGAAAGCAGGGACCATTGCAAGGTAATACATCAATCTCGGATAAACTGTAGTTATTAGATATACACCTACATTGATCAATATAAGAATCAATGCTCCATAGTTATAGCTATATTTGAATTGTCTATTGATAATCGAATTTCTCACAAATATGACCATACCAAAAAGATTAACTAAGGGGAACAAAGAAGAGTCAACTTCAAGAGAAATACAACATATTCCCATCCCTCTCTCTTCTTTTGAGCTATAGCCAAGAGCCATGCTTTTTCCTAGAATTGATGTATGGCAAATTCAAGAAGAGACAAAGCTGATTCATTTACATTAAGAGCACGAAGAGAAGGCTATCCTGCTAGATCTGTATATAAGCTAGAAGAGATCAATAAAACACATAAGCTCATCAAGCCAGGTGATACTGTTCTTGATGTAGGTGCTGCTCCTGGTTCATGGACACTTTTTACACATAGAGAACTTATAAAAGGAAAGGGAAAGATTGTTGCAGTAGATCTAAATCCTCTTAACATCGACCCTATTCCACCTACAATCAAAGCATTTGTAGGAGATGCATTCTCAAAGGAAATAAGAGCAAAGCTTGTTGAGGAAGGCCCTTATGATGCGATTATCTCAGACGCTGCTCCCATGACAACAGGAAACAGGACTGTAGATACCACAAGATCTGAATGGCTTGCTGAAAACGTAGTATATCTTGCTCAAGAACAGCTAAGAGTTCATGGAAATCTTGTTATAAAGATCTTCCAAGGAGGCGGACAAGAGCAGATATTGAAAACAATGCGCACAATGTTTACAAAAGCAAAGGCATTCAAGCCTAAAGCATGTCGAGATGATAGCTTTGAAATTTACCTCATTGGACTAGATAAAAAGCCAGAACAAGAATAAATCTCTCAATTTAATAGTGCGGTTTCAAAGAACCCAAAATCCATTAAAAACCCCTCTGCAGCATGCTAGGACAGGGGTTTTTAACTTTTTTAGACAAATTAAGTCCGAAACTATTTGTTTAGCATTCAACAGCGACTTTAATAACCCCATCGCGTTTGTTTTCAAATAGATCATACGCTTCTTCTATTCTCTCCAAAGGATATGTATGAGTGATCAATGGCTCTGTGTTGATCTTTCCTTCTGAGATAAGCTTCAATGTCTCTTCGCAATCACATCCATCGACGCCACCGGTTTTGAATGTAAGATTCTTTCCATACATATCAGGAAGAGGAAGTGTTTGGGCTTTATCATAAAGAGCAACGATAGTGACAATAGCATTAGCTCGTGCACATTCCCAAGCCAAGCGAAAAGTGGTATCAGCTCCAGCAACCTCCAACACAACATCAGCGCCTCCATGGTCGCTATGAGCTAGTACAAAGTCCTTACACTCTTCAGGAGAAACTGTCATTACATCAGGATAGTGCTTATTTATGAAATCAATGCGATTCTCATCCTTTTCACACACTATGATCCTCTTAGGGTTCTTTAGCATCGCACAAAGAAGAGTACAAATACCTGTAGGACCTGCACCAAGAATAAGAACAGTATCTTCAGGCGTAATTTCTGATATACGAGTAGCCCAATATCCTGTTGCAAGCACATCCCCTACAAACAAAGCTTGTCTGTCCGAAACATTTTCTGGAATCTTATTCAGGCATTGATTTGCAAAGGGAACACGAACAAATTCTGCTTGTCCGCCATCGATTCTGCATCCAAGTGCCCATCCCCCATGCTCATTGGTGCAATTGTTAACATATCCATGCTTGCAAAAGAAGCATTCTCCACAGAATGTTTCAACATTCACAGTGACTCTGTCTCCTGGCTTTACCTTTGTAACAGCAGAACCTACCTCTTCAACAATACCAACCATTTCGTGTCCTACTGTTATTCCTAAAACAGAGCGAGGTACACTACCATGCTTAATATGAAGATCACTTGAACAAATACTTGCAAGAGTAACCTTGACGATGGCGTCTCCTGCATCAATAAGCGTTGGCTTTTCTTTCTCCCTTAATTCGAATTTCCCATTTGAAACATATGTATAAGCTAGCATTTTGATTTTTCCTTTGTTCTTCTAATTATAGAACGAGAAGGCAAAGAAATACCCCTTCTATTGAACAAATTGTGCAACAAAAGGGGTTTTAAACTACTTAGATAGAAGTTTTGTCAAAGTCTTTGCAAACTCAGATGGGTCTGCTGGCATCAAGCCTTCCTGCAAGAGAGCTTGATCTAGAAGAACGATTGACAAGTCCTTATTCAGAGTCTCATCGTCAGAGCCTTCAATCTTACCAACGATTGGAGAATCTGGATTGATCTCTAGAATTGGAAGAATCTCTGGTAGATCCTGAGCACCCATGCTCTTTAGGATTCTTTGAGTCTGTACAGTTGGGTCATTCTCATCTACTACAACAGCACTTGGGCTATCTGTAAGACGAGTTGAAACAACTACATCCTTTACCTTTCCTTCCAATGCCTTCTTGATCTTCTCAGCAACAGCCTTCTTTCCTTCAGCCTTTGCCTTATCTTCCTCTGTCTCAATGTCTTCCATTGCACCTGCTTTGTTGATAGCTTTCAAAGGAAGATCCTCGTACGTTGGAACTGTTGAGATAACAAACTCATCGATATCATCAGCCATCAAGAGAACTTCATAGCCTTTCTTCTTATAAGCACCTAGAAGAGGAGATGACTTTAGAACATCCTTATTACCACCTGTTAGATAGTAGATAGCCTTCTGTCCCTCTGGCATTCTTTCCTTGTATTCCTTCAAGGATACGAATCCGTCCTTTTCAGAGCTATAGAAACGAACAAGCTCTAGAAGGGTGTCCCTATTTGCATAGTCTGAATATAGGCCTTCCTTCAATGGTCTGTTGTACTCTGTAATGAACTTCTCATATAGCTCAGGATTTCCTTCACTGATCTTCTTGAACTCAGAAAGAAGCTTCTTGACTGAGCCATTTCTGATAGCAGACATGATTCTATTTTCCTGAAGAATCTCTCTTGATACGTTCAAAGGAAGATCTTCAGAATCTATGATTCCACGTACAAATCTTAGATATGGAGGAAGAAGAGTCTTGTCATCATCTGTAATATAAACTCTCTTGACATATAGCTTCACGCCTGGCTTGTAGTCAGCATAGTTCATATCCATAGGAGCTTTTGCTGGGATGTAGAATAGTGTTGTATATTCTGTTGCGCCCTCAGCCTTTGTATGGATATAGAACAAAGGATCTTCAGAGTCATAGTAGTTGTTCTTATAGAAGTTCTTGTACTCTTCGTCTGTAATTTCACTCTTTGGTCTTCTCCATAGAGCTGATGAGGAGTTAACCTGCTCATTCTTGTGCTCTACAGTCTTCTTTGGATTTCCTTCTGCATCCTTCTCGTCCTCGTAATGAACTTGGTCATACTCGATATAAATTGGATATGCAATGTGATCTGAGTACTTCTTTATAAGGTTCTCAAGCTCCCATCTGTTTGCATACTCATAGGAATCCTCATTAAGATATAGAGTGATTGTTGTTCCTTGCTCATCTCTATCAGCTTTCTCAATTGAATATGAGCTCTCGCCTGTCGATTCCCATCTAAAGCCTTCGTCTTCTCCAGCCTTTCTGGATACTACGACAATCTTCTTTGCAACCATGAATGCAGAGTAGAAACCTACACCAAACTGTCCAATGAGATTGCTATCCTTCTTCTGGTCATCAGATAGTGAAGAAAGGAACTTCTTTGTTCCTGAGGATGCGATTGTACCAAGATTGTTGTTCAAATCATCCTCATTCATACCAATTCCATTATCCTTGATAACGATTACCCTCTCGCCATCTTCAGTGAATGAAATCTCGATTTTTGGATCAAATGAATAGCCCTTTAGCTTTTCATCTGAAAGTGACAAATACTTTAGTTTATCCAAAGCATCGGATGCATTGGAAATCAATTCCCTAAGGAATATCTCTCTATTTGAATAAAGTGAATGGATCAGAAGATGCAAGAGATCCGCAACTTCGGTCTTGAATTTCTTATTAGCCATTTTAATACCTCTTTATGATTAATCCACAACAGAAGATAATACCGGATTCTTATTCAGACAAGTAAAGACAAGCTACCAAACATTACGATTATCCCCTATTATTGTTATATGGATTTCTCAAGACCAGATAACGCAAGAAAGATAAATAAGTTAAAGATCCTGAATATTCTCAGGAAGGGAAAACTGTCACGTGCAGAGCTATCACGAGAGCTTCTATTGAGCAAAGTCAGTGTGTCTGAAATAGTTGATGAACTATTGAAAGAAAACCTAATTGAGGAAGCTGAACGCGATATGGCAACGTCCGGACGCCCTGCAACAAAGCTTCAGATCAAGAAGAACTCAGGACGCGTATTCGCTATCGAGATTAAAAAGAATGTTGTATCTGTTTCCATTTCAGATATGCTTGGTCGCCCCCTACGCTTTGAGCGCTTTCCAAGAGAAGATAATCCATGGCCATCAATAATCGCGATGATCGATAAACTATCGATGGACGATAGGATCTATGGCGTATGCTTTGTCTCTAGCGAGGCTCTTACGATTCCAGAGCTTCCTTATCCATATATCGTGACAACGCCTGCCCTTGCGCAAGCCAAGGCTGAGATCAATCTTGCAACTGCGAACATGGATGGTTTTTACTTTGTATCATGGTCTGACAATATAGATGCAGCTTTCTATAAGAATGACTTGATTCCAATTCCTTCGTTTGCCCATATCAAGGTAACAAAGAACTCCATATGTTCTTGTGGAGGAAACGGCTGCTTGGAATCTGTTGCATCAGGCATCACCTTAAAAGAGAAAACAGGACTGAAGAACCTCAGGGATCTAACAGATACAATTGAGATCAGAGAAAGTGCCAAAAGCATTGTATTTGCGCTTTCAGAGGCTGTACAGGCAACAGATGCAAATGCTGTCATGATCACAGGAGAGCTATCGAACCTACCAGATGAAGTGTATGCAACAATGCAACAGCGTCTTACACTATCTCTCCCTCCTGCTCGTAGTGATGTCTTTATCTTCAGATCACAATGTGGAGAGAGGGGAAACAGAGAGGGTGCTGGAATTCTTGCTCTAGAGAGATTCTTCTATCATACAGATATGCTTAGAGCACTGGACAAGCTTCAATTAAGTGAAGCTTGAGTCTCTCCAGCGTGCTCTGAATATGAAATATGTCATCAACAGAATCAGATAGCCTAGCCACATATAACTCCAGCCCACAACAAGTGTGGAAACAATGATCGCAAGTGCTGGGAACAATAGTGCTAGTGATATTGATATGCCCTTTTGAAGCTTCATCTTGTTAGCGCCTCTTATAGCAACTGCGATAGTAAATACCACTGTTGATACAATAACTACAGCCAAAGCTTGCAAGAAAGCAGGGCTTACTGCATCATCCCAAACTGGTTTTGGAAATGAAATAGCATTAGTACTATCATCAGATGTATCAGCTTTAGGCACAGTTGTTACAACAGGAGCTGCAGCTTCTTTCTCTGTCTTAGGCTCTTCTTCAAGAGGAGTTACAACTTCCTCTGCAACAGGAGCAGCTGTTTCTACCTCTTCAGGCTTTGCTTCTACAGTTTCTGTTTCTTCAGAAACTTCAACAGAAGGAGTCTCTTCAACAATATCCATATTGGCATTATCTAAACTAGGCTCCTCTTCTACTTGCTCTGTATTTTCAACCTCACAAGGTGCATTTTCTGCATCAGGAAGCTCCTCGTCAGAAGGAAGAACTTCTGCCTCTAGTTCTTCTTGAGGCTCAACGATTACATCAGTTGATACATTTGGCTCCTCTTCTACAGGTGCAACAACTTCACTTTCGCTGACGTTTGCACTCTCTTCTACAACAGTGCTCTCTACTGGGACAGGAGCTGATTCTTCTTTCTTCTTGCTTATCTCAAGAAGAGGTTCTTTATTGTCTTTGATATCTTCTTTGATTGTTTCTTCTATAACAGTAGAAGGAGTAACGTCTTCATTTTCAACTATCTCTGATGTGGAAGCACAAGAGAACAAAAGACATAACACCAAAGATAAAGTAACTATATTAAGAACTGCTTTTTTCATAATCTATCTCAAGCATACATTAATAGACCAAAGAGTTGAGGTCAATAAATTATTGAATTCTTAACAAAATATCCACGAAAAAAAGAAACCGCTGGATCAACTGTCCAGCGGCAACCTCCTTGTTCCCTTTTGTACCTTTTGGCTTTAGAGCTGGGTCTATCTCCTAAAACCAAGAATTATTATCTCATTGAATTCGGGATAATGCAAATAAAATATTCAATTTTGCAAATAATTCGGCTAACTATAGAAAACAACAAGAATTAATTGGGTCTACACTAGATAATTCTCCAAGAAAGACCTAGATATAGCTCACATCCAAATTTGTTATTACCTTCTTTATGCGCATAACTTAGCTCGAATGCTCCCATTAGATCCAACGATGGCAATACTTGGTAGTTCACCTTTTCCTGAAGCTTCAAATTATGTGTTACAGGTCCCAGAAGCCATTCTGTTCTATGATTTGTATTATAGAAATAGTTGATCGATGAGTTTATATCACCTTGAGCATAGTACATAAGAAGTGTTTGAGTATCGAGATTGATCTTGTTATCTGTTGTATTCAAGCCACATGAGATAAGTGCTGTATTAGGGCCATATCCATAGCCAGACCATGCACCACCAGAGGAAGGAGCATTTTCAACACTTCTTCCATCTTGATATGTGTAATATCCTAGGTAGAAGTCATAGTTCCAGTTATATTGGCTATATGTTTCTTCTCGATATTCATTTTTCTCATGATCATACTTTTTGTATTTTGTAACATTTTTCTTAGGTGCAATGTATAGATAAGGATATGTATATACAGCTTCGATGAATGCCTCATAGTCCACTCTCTTTCCAAGCTCAACAAATGAGAAAGATAGCATGCCACCCAAAGCATCTGGAACAATATCACTTTCATGTTTATTCTGGTATTGATCCATTATGATCTGGCAAGAGAGGTTGAATCTTGGATATACAGGATATTCAATTTCCAAGCTGATTATATTATTTGACTCATCATGACTCTCTGGATTAATAACTTCAGACTCTGCATAGTTGTAATAGCTATGAGCAACACTAAATGGAATATACCATCTTGCATCAAAGGATGAAGAACCATAGTACAGTGTTCCAAGGTTCAATGCAGTTCTCACTTTGTTTGCAAAGTTGATGTCAAAGCGATGCACAACCCTTGTCTGCTGCATTCCATTAAAGTGTGGATTGTCAAATTGAACGCCCCAGAATGAATCCGAACGAGATTGAGAAGTATCAACAAGACCAAGCTGTTGAGTATCAAAATGAGTCGTTGAAATGTTATATGTAAAAGTATTGCTTGTATATTTCAGGTCCAATACTTCCTGAAATGCATAGTTGTCACCAACCAATAGGTTTCCTGTGTATCCATTTCCAAAAGAGTGTCTTGTGCGTCCAATGTATGCAGAAACGACATCAGTTCCTACGCTTCCACGTGCAATTAGTGGCATACACTGGAACCATTTTGTATGGTCAACGAAGAAGAAATCAAAGCTTGAATATGGGACATGTGATCGTGGAGGTTCGTTTCTAATTGGAAATGCACTTTCCAAAAAGACATAGTCTGCCATGTTCAGGCGAATACCAATATCCAACAAGGATTTCTCATCCCTGAAAGGAATGAAGAAATCATCTCTATCTTTGTTTTGTTCAGTAGAAACAAAAGCCTGTGGTGAAAATACAATAGGAAACTCATATGTAGAAGCCTTGGCCTCGAGTGGCTCTAAGGATGTATATAGCGCATCATATCTTGTCTGCAGATAATCAGGAAGAGAGGATCTATCAATTCTATCAAGTGCAATCAAAAGCTCGTCAGCATTTACTGGCAAAGCACTACTAGGTCCTACAACACCAACATATTGGCATAGTCTTCTTGTCTCGATATATTCCTTACTGCTTCCATCATATAGCTGCTGTTTAGCCTGTAATGGAATCATTACAAGAAGAGCTAAGGCCAAAAATATAATCAATGATTTTGTATTTCTATTCGTGAACATGGTTTCATGATAGCACAAAGCATATTATTTCAAAGGCACAAAGGACTCATTTTGTGGAATTATTGCATCCACATTGCCTCTATTTCCTTTGCATATAGTTCATTGATTTTCAACCTCTTAATCTCTTGCTTAGCCGAAAGCTCTTTGCCAATAGAGAAAGATGTATCGAGAATCGTAAACCTTGAAATCTCCTCAAATGCCTTAAAGCCCTTCTCTCTAGAGACATTTCTCATGATCTCATGTGAAATCAGGGTCTTTACCTCTTCCATCTCTGCAATGCTTCCTCTGCTAATGTAAGGAATGGAAGAATTCTTTAGGTAATATTCAACATTCTTGGAATCTAGCAAGATAAGAGCCCCTAGACTCTTTTTATCTTGCCCAACGACTACAGCTCTCTCAATATATTCACTATTGGAAATGGCTTGTTCAATTGGAACCGGCTCAACGTTCTCACCACCAGCAAGAACGATAGTGTCCTTGATCCTTCCAACGATTCTAAACCAGCCAGATACTTCCATAACAGCCAAGTCCCCAGTTTTCAAGAAACCTTCTTTATCAATTACAGCATCTGTCTTCTCTTTATCTTTGTAGTAACCATCCATGACTTGCTTACCACGAACCAACAATTCACCCTTATTTCCTACAGGTAAGCTTTTACCTGTTTCAGGGTCAACAACCTTGATCTCCGTTCCATCAAGAGGCTTCATATAACCTAAAATTGTATTTGTAACGGTTCCTGTTCCTACAATAGGACCAGTTTCAGTAAGACCATATCCATCTAAAAGAGTGATTCCAATAGCGTTAAAGAACTCTGCAGCTTCTGCACTCATAGAGCCTCCACCAGATACTCCTGCTTGGTAATTCTTTCCAAGTTTTGCTGTAACTGGAGAAAATACAAATTTCTTTCCAATGTATGCCATTGGCTTGTAATAGAGATACGGAAAAAGTGCAAAGAATCGCTTGAATGCATTCTCATGTTTTTTCATACGAGGCATGCGACCTGTGAAGATGAATTCATACTTCTTGTATCTCTTTGCCATAGCAAGAAAGAAATAGAATAGTTTGCGCTCTATTGGCTTCTTGTTTTTCAAGGCTTGCTCAACACCTGCTTTGATAGTCTCCCATATTCTAGGAACAGAACCAATATAATGAGGATTTATCCTTTGAATATCCAAAAGCATGATCTTGCCGATAGGCTTTGAATAAGCAATTGCTTCTGTCTCATATATAGCCATATATTGCATTACGCGTTCAAAAGCATGCCAAACAGGCAATACAGATAGCCATACCTCTCCCTTTTTGAAGTCCGCTGCATGATCTACATTTTCCACTTGATACAAGAATGACTCATGCGAAAGAACAACTCCTTTTGGATTGCCTGTTGTTCCACTGGTAAAGATAATTGTTGCACTATCACGCTCAGAACCAAGAAGAATCTCATGCTCAATCTCTTCCCTTCCGCCTTTTTCTGATAGAAGATCCATACCTTTTTGAAGAAGGGTTTTGTACGCAATCATCTCAACCTTATCGGTAGGAATGATGGCATCATCTTCGATAGCGATGATCATCTCAACCTTTGGAAGGTTTGGCAGTATTGACAACAACTTCTCTGTTTGAGCTAGGTTTTCTGAAATAACAACCTTCGCATCCGTTGCAGATATGATATATTCCAGCTCATAATCCATGCTCTCTCTACCCCGAGGAACATCAATAGCTCCCAAAGAAAGAATACCAAGGTCCGAGACAAGCCACTCTTGCCTGTTATCACTTATGATAGCAACGCGATCGCCTCTCTTAACGCCTATATCCTTCAACGCAAGTGCGAAAGCTCTCGACTGCTCTTGGAGCTGAATATATGTTGTAGGCACAAATGCACCTGCGCTGTTCTTTCCATATTGAGCGACAAACAATGGGTCTGCTGCTACTCTTTCATCCAATAGTTGTACTAATGTTCTATACATAGAATTCCTGCTTTTTGTTTTATTTTGACACTTTTTAAATTGTGTCAATAAAAAATAAAAGAATCAAGACTATAACAAGAAAACGCAAAACTGTAGAATCAAGCCATGGAATATGCATTTGAAATAAAGCACGCCTACCTAAGACGAGATGGAGAGTACATTCTTGAAGATGTGAACCTTTCGATAAAGAAAGGCGAAAGAATTGCCA
Organism: uncultured Spirochaetales bacterium; assembly: GCA_934276485.1. Taxonomy (GTDB): domain Bacteria; phylum Spirochaetota; class Spirochaetia; order Sphaerochaetales; family Sphaerochaetaceae; genus Ornithospirochaeta. Next base: position 41,192 of record CAKQTE010000035.1, read on the forward strand.
TAGTAGGCCCGAATGGAGCTGGAAAATCATCATTGATGGATGTTCTTTCAAGAGTTGTCTATCCTCTTTACCGTGACGATTACAAGAATAGGATTCTTGGACAAGAAAGATGGATCATATCAGAGCTAAAGCCATTGATCGGCAGAATCTCCCCTCAGGACGATGCATTTTTCAACACAACATACCCAGTTCGAGAGATCGTTGCATCAGGCTTACACTCTTCTCTTGGTTTTGATTTTCACCATGTTGTTGATGAAGAGACATGGATTCTTGCAGACAAAGCTCTGGAAAAAGCAGGCATACTTCATTTAAAGAACCGAGCAATGAATACACTCTCTACTGGTGAAAAGAGACGTGTAATACTTTCTCGTGCAACTATCACAAATCCTTTGATATTGCTTCTAGATGAAGCCTCCAATGGTTTGGATTTTCCATCCAGGGCTGATTTAAGAGAAACAATTAGAACATACCTTACAGATAACAGAACTGTCGTGATGGTCACTCATGAGCTATCAGAAATACTTCCTGAAGTTGACAGAGTTCTATTAATGAAAGAAGGCAAAATTGTATTTGATGGCAAAAAAGAACTTGCCCTTACTTCTGATATGTTATCTCAATTATATGAACGCAAAGTAGAAGTATCAGAGAAGAATGGCATCTATACAGCATTTTGTTAAACTCTCAAAACCTAGCAAATATAAGAGTTAATTCCCATTTCATGCTATACTATCTATATGAAAAGAATTGAAGTTGGTAACGGTACATTTGAAAAACTTATCAATGATAATAACATTTATGTCGATAAAACTGATATTATTTACAATCTTATAACATGTGGAAACACATATTTCTTCTGCTCTCGTCCCCGTAGATTTGGAAAGACATTGACAATATCGACTCTCGATGCAATCTTCAAGGGAAAGAAAGAACTTTTCAAGGGCCTGAAGATATACGACAAGGATTACGACTGGAAGGAATATCCTGTGTTCCACATAGATCTTGGACAAATCAATGCAACGGATGCCGAAATGCTAAAGAAGAGCCTAAAGAAAGTGGTTGAGAATCTATCCATCGAATACGCTGTTGAATTTGACAAAGATGCAGAGTATTACGATGCATGGTCGGAATTAATAAAGAATGTAGCAAAGAACTCAAAGGTTGTTATCCTTATCGACGAATATGACAAGCTTCTTTCCTCAAACATCTACAATCCAGAGGTAGAGAAGATGAGAGATGTCCTGAGAGGATTCTTTGAGGTAATAAAGGCACAATCAGCTAATCTTCAATTTGTATTCATAACAGGAGTCACTAAGTTTGCAAAGGTAAGCATCTTCTCATCCATGAATAACCTTCGGGATATATCCATGGACAAAGAGTATGCATCGCTCTTTGGTTATACAGAAGAAGAGCTTGAGTACTATTTTGCAGAGTATATTGAAAAAGGGGTAAGAGCCACAGGCATGACTCGAGATGAATATCTAGCTACTCTTGCCAAGAAATACGATGGCTATAGATTCTCTCCAAAATCCAATACGGCAGTCTACAATCCAGTATCAATCGGACTTTTTTTCTCAGAAGGAGCTGATAGTTTTGACAACTACTGGATAGACACAGGCAACATGAAGCTATTGATGGATGTTGCAAAGAAAGTCAGATTCGATATTGCAAAGGATGTAGCCAGCAGGATTAGCAGAGATAGCATCACTGTCTTTGATATATTGGAGATTGCAAAATCAAATGTAAGCCTCACGTCCTACAGGTCACTTTTGTTCCAGTCTGGATACCTTACTATCTCGGGTGTGGTTGATAGACAAG
>CAKQTE010000036.1 GCA_934276485.1 uncultured Spirochaetales bacterium
AGGCAGGATACATGGCTCTAAGGCAATGCGCCTATCTCTATGGAGAAAGAGAGACATTGTCAAAAGAGTAGAAGCTCTTGCCCATTCTAGGGGAATAAGGTTCTCTACGGTATGTGCCATAAACACATCCCGTCTTGCCTATGATGGAACAGGAGAAGTGGTTAGAGATAAAGACAACCACAGCCTCTGTACCTTCACAACAGGTAAGAAATATTCGTCAGACCTATCTGCCTCCTATAACATCGGGGCTAGATATTTTGTCAGAGAGATCTGGAAATCGTTACCTGGGAAGGTTGCGTCCACGCTAAAGGCCAAAGTTCCTGAGCTGTGGTACGGAGCACATTGCACGCTGTCTACTCTAAAAGATCTTTACGCGGTTAAAGATGACTTATCATCTTTTGCTGAGTCTAGATCGTTCGGGTAGATGCGCAGTCCCCGTCTTCTAAAGAGGCAACTGCACAATTATTCGTAATTGTGTGGGTAGAGGGAAGCTCCATCTATAGATTTATCTTAGATGGAGAGGCTTCACGGTCCAGACTTCATACTAGATAAAAGCATTAAAGCAATGAATGAAGCAATCAAGGCTTCTCTAACAAAGACTACTCGTTTCATACTTCTTGATGAAGTGCAGTTGATGGAAGGCTGGGAAAATGTTGTAAATGCATATTACAGCACAGGGCAATACTAAATCACAATCACTGGCTCTAATGCAAAAATGCTGTCAAGCGAACTGGCGACACTTCTCACTGGTCGATACACCGAAATCGAGATGTTTCCTCTATCCTTTTATGAATATAGCCTATTTAGATCACAACAAGAAATCGAAAAAGATAAGGTGTTTGAGGAATATCTTTTATATGGAGGATTTCCAATAACAGCCCTACTAGATGAACCAATTCAGAAGACAGATATGCTGAAATCCATTTTAGACAGCATACTCTTTAATGATGTACGCCCAAAAATAGGCAATGATGCGAACAACGAAACGCTTGCAAAACTTGTGGCTTTTCTTAATGATGCCATCGGCTTTCCAATCTCAAGAAACAACATGACACATAGAATAAAATCTGCAGGATACAAAATGTACACCGACCTCATAAGTAGATATATGGATTCATTCAGTTCATCTTTTCTGTATTACAATGCAGAATTTCATACCATAAGAGGAGGAGAAAGATTCGGACAAACAGATAAGTACTATCCAGTGGATACAGGTCTGGTATATCTGCCGAAAGGGAATATGAGTGAGAACTACGGCTCCCTTCTAGAGAACGTTATTTTTCTAGAGCTTAAAAGAAGAGGAATGAAAGTCAGTGTTGGCAGAAATAAAGATAAGTCTGAAGTAGATTTCATTGCTGTCAAAGGTGTTGAAAAGACATACATACAAGTCACTGCAACATTAATGAACGAGACCACTAGAGATCGAGAATTCAAATCTTTAGAGACCATAGATGACAATTTCCCAAAGCTAATACTTTCAATGGATAAGCATGACTTCTCTCGTGATGGTATTCAGAACATCTATATTCCAGACTTTCTAATGGGAGAAAAACATAGATAGGAAAATCCTCAACCCAAAACAACGATTAGTTGACGGTCAAATATCTCTAGTTCTTGCACAAAATCAATTCTTTGCTCCCAATTAAATTCCTCCTATTGGATAAAAGTCCAACAAGAGGGATTCGTATTATTTTCAGGATTCACCAAAGGATAATAGAACAAATTCAAAAATATCTATTTGCGCGTTTTTATACTAATTAATTATAGTATAATAAGTTATACCTTCTAAAAGTTACTCCCATTCGATTGTTGCTGGTGGTTTTGAAGTTATATCATAAAGAACCCTGTTAACACCTTTGACTTCATTACAAATTCTAGATGCAGCCTTTTGCATAACATCATATGGCATTCTATACCAATCAGCAGTCATGGCATCTTCACTTGTTACAGCTCTGAGTGTACATACCTCGCGATATGTTCTCTCATCTCCTTGTACTCCAACACTCTTTACTGGCAGTAGATCTGCAAGAGCTTGCCAAATCTTATCGTATAGACCTGCTTTTCTGATTTCATCTATGAATATGTAATCAACATCTCTCAGGGTATCAAGTCTCTCTTTTGTAACCTCTCCAATGCATCTTACGCCAAGACCAGGGCCTGGAAATGGATGTCGATATACCAGCTCATCAGGTAGCCCAAGCTCTTTTCCTAGTGCTCTGACTTCGTCCTTAAAGAGTTCCTTCAATGGTTCGAGAAGCTCCCATTTCAAATCTTCGGGAAGGCCCCCAACATTATGGTGGCTCTTGATAGTAGAAGAAGGTCCTCCGGAAGGAGACTTTGATTCAATGACATCTGGGTATAGTGTACCTTGGGCCAAGAATGATATGTCACCACATTCTCTAGCTGCATTATAGAAAGTATCAACAAACAGTTTTCCAATAATCTTCCTTTTAGCCTCAGGCTCGGTAACACCCTTTAAAGCATCAAGAAAATCAGATTCAGCATCTGTATATTTCAGCCTTATATTGAAGTTATCCCTAAATAGCTTCAACACACCCTCTGCTTCCCCTTTTCTGAGCATACCATTGTTGACAAACACACATACAAGTTGATCCCCGATAGCCTTATGTATAAGTAAGGCAGCAACAGAAGAATCAACTCCACCAGAAAGTCCACACAGCACTTGCTTATCACCAACTTTGTCTTTGATTGCTAATATAGCATCATTAACAAAGGAACCCATATTCCAATCATTCTTTGCCTTGCAGATATCAAGAACGAATGATGCAATAAGCTTTGCACCATCTACAGAGTGAACAACTTCAGGATGGAATTGAACACCATAGAACTTCTTTGCCTTGTTTTCTATAGCTGTGTATTTGCAATTAGAGGTAGATGCAACGACTTCAAAACCCTCCGGAATCCTTACCACAGAATCTCCATGGCTCATCCACACCTGAGATCTGTCAGGAACAGCAGCAAGTATTTCAGATTTCGCTACGATATCGATATTGGCAATTCCATACTCCTTCTTCTCTGGGCATATTACTTCCCCACCAAGCATAAGGGACATTACTTGTAGGCCATAACAAATACCTAGGATTGGCACACCTAGAGAGAATACTCTCTCATCGGGTCTTGGAGAGCCAGCTGTCTTAACACTTGCAGGCCCGCCTGAGAAGATAATCCCCTTAGGATTAAGCTTTGCGATCTCATCAGAACTGGTATTGAATGGTACTATTTGGCTATACACGCCGCACTCTCTAACACGACGTGCAATGAGCTGACTATATTGAGCTCCGAAATCTAAAACAAGGATCAAATCATGGTTCTGCGTTGCCATATATCCTCCTATAAAAGAAGGATATTACAAAAAAATTTCACGTATTTCCATATCTGCAAGGTCAGCTTCAGGACAAACGCATGAAAGGTTTATTTTCCATTGAATGAAACTTGTCCATCTTTTTTTGTATTCTTAACCATTCGATTATACATATTTTTCTTCTCCAATTGTATTTTCTATTTAAATTTAGCTTTC
>CAKQTE010000037.1 GCA_934276485.1 uncultured Spirochaetales bacterium
AATCCTGCAAAAATGAAGAAGAAAATGCTATAGACACTCCTAAGAGAAAAGGTAGACCTAAAGGAAGCAAGAATAAGAAGTAATAGCTATCCTATATAGTGCATAAAAAGTTGAAACCTTTAATTAACTGCTATTTGGGGCAAAGCATTAACTTCTTCTAGAGACTTACCCTTGCAATATATAGAAAATCAATTCTTACCAGTTTTAACCGAATACTATGTTTTGCAAAATGATTTAACATCTACTGCAACGCTTATAGTTCCAAAAGGAACCACTGCAACACTGGATTTAAACGGCTTTAAAATAGATTGTCCTATTGAGTACCAAGCTATTTCAAATAGAGGGAATTTAACAATACTTGATTCTTCAAAAGAAAAGACAGGTATAATATGTAACTCTTTGCAAAATAAAACACAAAACAATTTAATGCATCCTCTGATTTACAATAATAGCGTTTTGACAATCAATGGAGGTACCTTCGGAGATTGTGATAATGACAGAACAAATGAAAACAAAGCTAATTTAGGTTCTGCTATATATAATTATGAGGGAACAGTTACAATTAACGATGGAAACTTTTCTTGTCGTGATGGTTCTTGGAAACTTAATTCGGAAGATACTGATTTTTCAGGACATGCATATGCACTCATTAATATTAATGGAAATATGACAATAAACAATTGCAACTTATACGGAAAGATGAGAGGCGGGATTTCCTCTGAAAATAAATCAAATGTCATAATTCATGATGGTAATTATTCAATTACCGGTGATGATTCCGAATTCTTACTGGCAACAGGCGCGCCAGGACAAATTACTGTATCAGGTGGAGATTTTACCAAAACAGGAAGCCCTTGGGCTATTATCGGGACTTTCAATCCAGATTGGAACTCGGACCTCACAAAAAATGGTTTCTTAATCTCTGGAGGAACATTCGTAAGAGATAGCATTGCATTAAAATATTATTAATAAATGATATAGCTCACAAGATTTGAAAGATTTTGTGAGCTTGTCTTAAAGCTAAACTCCAACTCGACTTTTAAAAACTACATCTTTCTTTTTTAAAGTGCTCATAGCCTTCTGCTATACAAGAAAGGATACATGTGAGCCATCGTCCGATGGCCCACACAACATCTCGTTATCTTCCAAGTAACATCTCTGCTGCATCATCATCGATATATAAGTTCCAATCACTATGAGTTTTCAAGAGTGTTGCAGGAACCATCGGAGTTACTGGTTTTGTAATAGTATCGAAAATTGCTTTGGCTTTGACCTTGTGAGGAACTACAGTGACAATGTGCTGGCATTTCATAATCTCCTTTGGAGTCATTGTGATAGCTTTCTCAGGTACATCGTCTATTGTTTTGAACCATCCCTCTCCTACTTGTTGCTCTCTGCAACGCTTATCGAGAGTTACCACCTTATAAGCAACATCTGTCTCAAAGTCAGCAGGAGGATCGTTAAATGCAATGTGTCCATTTTCGCCAATTCCTATAACACCAACATCTACCTTATCTTCTCTGAGGTGTTCTGTTAGTTTTGCAATTGATTCTTCATCCTCTACAAAATAGTGAGCCTTCAATGGAACTTGGGATACAAATCTTTCCATCAAATAGCGTCTGAAAGATGCTATATGTGTAATTGGCAAATTCACATATTCATCCAAATGAAACATCTCAACCTTAGTCCAATCCACATTTTCTTTTACCAGGTATGAGAACATCTCAAATTGGCTCTGCCCTGTAGAAAGAACAAGTCTTGCTCTACCTTGTTCAGATATAGCGCTATTTAATAAAGATGCAATCTTCTCGGCTGCCTTACGTCCATTTTCATCAGCTGTAGCTGAAATATTAATCGTTATACTCATCAGGAACCTCCTCTCCATTTAAAATAACCTTTTTGATATTGTATTCTGTATCTGCAATGATGAAATCTGCACTCTTTCCTACCTCAATAGAACCAAGCTCGTGCTCGCATCCGATAGTCTTGGCTGGATTCAAAGACAAGAGTTTGGATGCTTCCACAGCTCCTAGCTTTGAAGCAATTGTCTTTAGCATTCTCTCTCCTGTTGCAACAGAGCCCGCAAACGCAGATCGATCATAAAGCTTTGCAATGCCACCTTCAACAATTACATCCAGCCCATTCTGCTTTGGTCCAAGAATCGATGGACCATCCGATAGTCCTGCGGCTCGCATACTGTCTGAGCATGAGATAATCCTATCGTGCCGCTTGAAGCGAAATATATAATCCAACAAAAGTGGAGGAAGATGCATATTGTCAGAGATAATCTCGACATATAAATCATCTATGAGATATCCACTTTCGACAGCACCAAGGATTCTGAATCCACCACGCCTAGTGATGCTGGACATTCCACTATAGAAATGAGTCAGCATCGACAGTCCATGATCATAAGACATTGAGATATCATCATAGGTTGCTGCAGTATGTGCTGCAGATACAGTGATATTGTTCTCAACTAGATAATCGATAGCTTCTATCGCACCATCAAGCTCGGGAGCAAGGCTCACTCTTTTGATAATTCCTTCTCCCTGTTCTAACACTCTAGATATCTCATCAAGCTTCGGGCTTCTTATATAGCGTTCATCCTGAGCTCCCTTTTCTTTAGCATTTATATATGGACCTTCCAAGTGAACTCCAAACAATTTAGCGCCATTTCGATTCCTTTGAGCTTTCTTTGCATTCTCCAGAAAGAGATTCATCTCTTCATCTTTAGATGTCAGAGATGTTGCCAAAAATGATGTTGTTCCATGCTTCAAAAGGGATTGGGAAGCACGTTCGAAAGAGTCCAGGTCTCCATCCATGAAATCATATCCACCGGCTCCATGGGTGTGCGTATCCACAATTCCAGGAAAGAGATAATATCCAGAGCCATCAATTACTTGATCGCTGTCAGATGCTATGTCTTTTCCTATCTCTGCTATCTTTCCATTTTCAGTACGCACAAAGCCATGCAATATGGAATCCGGCAGAACTATATCTATGTTTTTGATTATCATTTAATGCCCCACGGATGAAAAAGAGCGGGCTTTCGCCACGCTCTTACTGTTACATCTTGAAAGAAGATGACATATCACCTTTCTTTCTGCTGTTCATGCCATAGATTATTGCAAATACAACAACTAGCAATATTACAGAAAGCGCACTTGCTTCTCCAAGTTTTCCATCTTGAACAGCACCATAGATCTGAATAGGAACCGTTCTTGTTCTTCCGGAGTACAAGAGAATGGTTGTGCTAAGCTCTTGAAGAAGAGTCGTAAGTGTCATGATAGAGCCAGAGATGATAGCAGGAAGAATCAAAGGAACACTTACATGCCTGAATGTATAGAACCAGGTTGCCCCGCTGATTGTACTGGCTTCCTCAAGCGATGGATTGAGCTGAGTTAGCTGAGCAGATACTGACCTATATACATATGGTGTTCTTCTGATCATATATGAGATTATGATAATCACATATGTTCCAGTGAGCCTAATAGCACTACTGCCACTGAATGCAGATAAAAGTGCAATAGATACTACTGTTCCAGGAAGAATGAATGGGCTCATTACAGCAAGGTCCAACAAAGCAGCTCCCTTTGGCTTCTTTCGCTCTGTAATGTAAGCGATGATCGAACCAAGAATCGCACACAAAAGTGTTGCTGTAATTGACAAGAAGAATGAGTTGAAGAGCTCTCTACTTGAATACCTAGGAATACGAGCATAGTTATTAAGCGTGAATCCTTCTGGGAAAAGTCCTACCCACTTAGTAAAGAATGACATGACTATGATTGTAATTTGAGGTAGCAATGAGAAGATCAGAATGATCCAGCAATATATGGTTGATACAATAACTGCACCCTTACCATCGTGAATCTTCAAATCTTTGTGTGTTGCAGATATTGTCTCATATTCATGACGCGCTACTACGTATTTCTGGATATAAAGAACCAATGCAGTGATCGCAACGTTAACAACTGCAATTGATGCAGCTCCATTGATATTAAAGAACCCATTTACTTCAAAATAGATCAATGTTGGAAGAACATAGTTACTTCCACCTACGATAGCAGGAATACCAAAGTTTCCGATAGCTCTTACGAATACCAATAGTGCAGCAGCTCCCAATGATGGCATGATCAGAGGAAGTGTGATGGTTCTCATGATTCTGCTACCCTTTGCTCCCATAAGCATTGCAGATTCTTCCAACAGGGAGTTTGCACTGCTAAATGCGCCATAACTTAGCTGGAATACAAATGGATAGTATGTGAGTGTCATACAAAGAATCATTCCAAACATTCCATAGATAGATGGAATAGTTACTCCAAAAGGCTTTAAGAGCCAATTGAGAAAGATTCTAACAACACCCTGATTACCAAGAAGGATGATCCAAGTGTAAGCTCCTACGAAGCTTGGCATGATGATAGGAAGAATTCCCAAGGAAAGGATCAAGCGCTTTCCAGGAACTTTTACACGTGCAACGCAATATCCCATCGGAATACCAATTAGTAGCGTTAAGAGTGTTACGCTGATACTTACGATAAACGAGTTCTTCAAGCTCTTCATATAGAGGTTGCTTGTGAAGATCTTCTTAAAGCCTTCTAATGACCAACCCGAGAATTCCAAGCCTTCAGTGGGTGTCCAGAATGCTCTTAAGAGTGTCAAAACCAAAGGATAGAGCAAAAAGATCGCCAAGAATGCCATTGGAAGGGCAAAGATCAAAGCTTGAGAGAAGTCCTTTTGAAAGAATCTCTTGATTTTGTTCTTTTCCTGTCCATTATCTGTAATTGAATACTTTCTACTCATAGTTCGCGTCCTTCAGGCGAGAATAAGAAGAGCCTATCTTCCTTGAATCCAACATTGACCTGATCGCCTTCTCTTATATCCTTCTGAAGTGAATCCATATCGATTTCCAATGTTACAGGAGAGATAGATTTATCTACATCAACCTCGTATCTGATAAATGATCCAAGATGCTGAATGATATGTACTTTACCAGGAACAGTCTTCTCACCCTTTTCCTTGGTGACAAATAAATGCTCAGGGCGAGCTCCAACAAGAACAGTGTCAGCACTTGATGCTTCCACATGGGCTCTGTTTTTATCAACATGAAGTACGGGTCCGTTGTTCGCAACCTTGCATTCGATCACCTGCCCAACGCTTCCAACCTTGGACTCAAAGAAGTTCATCTTTCCAATGAAATTTGCAACAAACGCATTTCTAGGAACATTGTATAGCTCGTCAGATGTGCCGATCTGTTCAACAACGCCCTTTCTCAACACTGCAAGTCTATCGCCTACAGCCATAGCCTCTTCTTGGTCGTGAGTTACAAATATGGTTGTGATGTTTGTAGCTTTCTGAATGCGTCTGATCTCAGCGCGCATGTAGCGTCTTAGTTTTGCATCCAAGTTAGCAAGAGGTTCGTCCAGAAGAAGAATATCTGGATCATAGACAAGAGCACGTGCAATAGCAACACGCTGTTGCTGTCCGCCAGAGAGAGCTGTTGGGCTAGGATTACGCTTCAACTCTTCTTCAAGGCCTACAAGCTCCATAACCTCAGTTACTTTCTTTTTTACAATATCATTTGGAGTCTTTCTTACTCTGAGGCCATATGCAACATTCTCAAATATTGACATATGAGGATATAGCGCAAAGCTCTGGAATACCATTCCAATGTTTCGCTTATAAGGAGGAATTGTCGAGATATCAACATCCCCATATAGCATCTTACCTGAGCTTATTTCCTCTAGTCCTGCAGTGGATCTTAAAAGAGTTGTCTTTCCACATCCAGATGGACCCAAAAGGCAGAAAAGTTCTCCTGGATTGATTGTGAAAGATACATCCTTAAGTGCATGGACTGCATTCTTGGATCCCTCGGCATATATTTTATTTACATTTTCATAAGTTACATTCTTACTCATATTTCCTCCTTTTTCTAAATAAGGGCTGAAAGTATAAACTCACAGCCCTTAAAGATGATCAACTATTAAATTTACAGTAGTGAGTTGAACTCGTTAATGAGCCCCTTCTTCATTTCCTTTGCCTTAACTGCGTTGTACTCGAAGAATGTCAATTCTGATAGTGATGGTAGATTTTCTGGTCCTGGAACCTCTGTAGAAACAGCACGTCTATAGCACTCAGATCTTACAATTTCAAAAGCTTCTGTTGTTGTCATGAAGTCGATGAACTTCTGAGCAGCGTCTAGATTCTTACAATTAGCAAGGATTGCTGACCCTTCAATTCTAAATCCTGTGCCTTCTGCTGCCTTTACATAAGCAACTGGATCGCCTGCGCTGATCTTCTTACCAATATTTCCTTCACCTGTTACTGTGATTGCATACTCACCACGAGCTACGCTATCTGGACCTGCTGTTGAGGATGCTACATAAGTTGTGTTAGCAACTACTTTCTTAACGAAATCCATACCATATAGATAGTTCATCATATATAGCTGTGCATAAGCTGAACCTGAGGATGCTGGGTTAGCAAGAACAATCTTTCCCTTATACTTTGGATCTGCTAGGTCTGCCCATGACTTTGGTGCTTCTTCTGGCTTTAGGAGATTTGTATTGTACATGATAGCCTGAAGTGGCATTGATGTTGCGTAATACTTTGGCTCATCATTTCCCTGATCCTTGAACTTTGCATCAATCTGAGCATCATTTGCACACTTATATGGCTGAAGCATATCATAAATCTGGTCAAGGTTTTCTGTTCCCATCAACAAAATGACATCGCCTTCTGGCTTAGGCCACTCTGTCTTTACTCTTGTTACGAGGTCTCCAGAACCTGCTCTGATGATAGTAACGTTGATATTAGGGTACTTTGCATTAAAAGCCTTGGTCAAAAGCTCTGCTTCTCCCTCTGATGCTGCACTGTATACAATTAGATTCTGCTTTTCTGAACCTGCTTCTGCACTACCCTGTGCAAATAGAGAACAGACCATTAACATAGCTAATAATAAAACTAATACCTTCTTCATATTTTCTCCTTTTGTTTTTCTCCTAAGCAAATCTTAACATGAGAATTTTCGATTTCAACAAAAAAATAATCCAATCTTCGATTTCAAAAGACTATTTCATCAAATAGGTTACGTTTTCGAAAACATCCTCTACTACTTCAAGTATCAAATTACTGCTTTTGCTTTCTGCATAAGCACATAGCTCATGAGCAAATGGAAGATATTTTGAGAGGCTCTTATGAGAGTCTATATACACTCCTTCTCTGGATTCATTTGAATGCAGGTGCATAGACTTAACTCTTCCGCTATCGAGAATGCGTTTAGCCTCTTTAAGTAAGTCAAAGCCAAAGATGATGCTATTGATTTGCAGGTGTCCTATATCCAGACAAAGATTTAGGCCCAAAGACGCAAGATATAAGCATTCATCAGGCGTAAGCAGCATATAGCCTGCTCTTGGATTCAGGTTTTCAAGGCATAGATTCAATCCCATTGCTGAAACTTTTTCATTCAAGCGAAGTGCATTGTCACATAGAATCTTGAATCTATCTTTATATAGCGCACTTTCAACATATTTAGGCGAGCATATCTCGCTCTCTTTATCTATTAGGTATTCATCTAGATTCAATGCTTTTACCTGTTCAAGGCGAGTTTTGTATTCTGAGGAAACCACCCCATCAACTAGGTATCCTGGGTGTAGAATCAAGTTATCGGCTCCTACAGAGAGTGCAAGTTCTGCATCCTTTAATATTTCGCACTCAGATATTTCATAGGAAGAATTGGATGCAAGATTTGGAAAAAAACTTCTACGTGGAGACAGAGAATGGATTGATGCAACGCGTCCTTTGATCAGAGGTAAAACCTCTTCTAGGTCTTTCTCTGTTGAAGCGTATGAAAGCTCAAAGTAACAATCCGGGTATCTCTCTCGTATCAGACGAACAGTATCTATATCCTTAATGCCTACAAGAGAGATTCCCTTCTTACTCATCTGCCAATATTACCTCTATGCCTTGGTTCTCCAACAATTCTCTGAACTCTGGAGTAATCTTATCTGTTATAAAAGTGTCAATGCAATCCCAATCTGATGTTCTTGAGAAAGCACGCTTTCCAAACTTTGAGGAGTCTGCTAAAAATACGACTTTCTCAGCAGCCTTTATCATGTGACGCTTAACTTCACTCTCGATTATCGATGTTGAAGAGATAGAATCTTCTGTGTAAGCCGCAGATCCCATGAAATAGATATCCACATTGATATCTTTCACATCCTCATTTGCCATAGGGCCAATTATACCCATGGATTCACGCCTAAGTTGTCCTCCGATGATAGTCAAGCTTTCAATCTTTGGATTATCTTTCAATGCGCCAACGACAAGAATATTGTTCGTAACTACGTTGAACTTCTTGTCTCCCAAGAACTCAACTATGCGGGTAGTAGTAGATCCGCTGTCGATACTTACAGTACTTCCATCTTGAATAAGAGAAGCAGCTTTTTTGGCAATGGCTTTCTTCTCTTCTTCATATTCATTCATAGTCTCTGAAATGAATCTGATTTTACTCTTTTTCTCGAGAATCATCGCACCGCCATGTGTTCTAACGATCAAGCCCTCATTTTCAAGCGCAGTCAGATCTGAACGTACAGTTACAGCAGACACACCTAGAGTCTTAGCAAAATCCTCTACAGTAACATAGCCTGATGCACCAAGCGCATCCAATATTTTCTTTCGTCTCTCTTCTATATCCATAGCGTCTCTTAGTATCTAGCAAAACCTGCCTGAACATATTTATCTGTAATGGATTTTACAATATCATTCAGTCTCTTGCATTCATTTTCATCATTGGAAACAACTTCCCAGCGACACATGGCATCCTCACTTCGTGATATTCTTTGTGCAACCTGCCACCAAACCTTGCCTTCTAAAGATGAAGAAGAATCAAAATGTTCAGGTAGATTATATCGCATCAAAGTTGCATCCAAATCCGATCCATCATCCATGGTCTTTATAACAAATGCACCCTCTTTTTTGATTCTAACCTCGACTGCATTCATGATCTCTTCCATCTTTTCAGGCGCATTCTCGCAATGGAGAGGCCATTCACGTTCTCTATAAATAGAGTTCTGCAACAATTTTGCTTTCTTATATTCTTCAGGTCGTTCTTTGAAGGCTTTTGCTGTTACAAGTGCAAAGAAGAGCGTATTTTCAACAGCTGCAAAGCCCTTTGAATGATCCAGAATATCGAATGGGAAGTTCATATAGTAGTGCGCAGACTCTTCTTCTGATGCAAAATATCCATTAAAACAATTGGTATTCAGTTTGTCTTTGATAAAAGAGTGTCCATTTCTGATTATGTGGATATTAGCGCCCCGCTTTGCAATCTCGCAAAGGGAAATAGGAATTGCTTTGACATCTGCATAGAACTCTTTTTTCTCACCACCAAAGATGTCCATTAGTTTATCAACAATTATGGACATGTTCAGTCCTGGAACTATCTGCTCTCCGTCATGAGCCATCAAATCAAGTCTATCGCCATCGCCATCAAAACAAAGTCCGAAATCAAAATCTCCATTCTTCATTGCATCGCGTGCAGGTTTAATTGAACTTTCAATAATTGGATTAGGATCTCCTTGTGGGAAGAATCCATTTGGGATGCTGTTTCTTACTTCGATCTCAGCACCTGCTTTCTGGAATGCTAGTGCAACTTCAGTTGCTGCAGAACCATTCAAGGCTTCGATCATGATCTTTAGACCTTTCAAGTCTCCTTCTTTTACAGAGGCAAGACGCATCGAATAATCTATGAAAGATTCAAGCTTGTTCACAAAGAACAAACGACCTCGCTTTGTTGCTTTTTCGCATTCTCTTCCTTCAATATAGATTTCTTTGATTCTTTCTATGCCACCATCAGGACCACAGCCATATGCAATAGGCTCTACGCCTTTTCCCAATAGCTTTAGCCCAACATAGTCTTTGGGATTATGGCTTGCTGTTACCATAATGCCAGCACTATCTCTATATTGCATTGCTGTGTAATAGAATTGACAAGTAGAGATTGGCAGTGGATTCAGGTATACATCTATACCTAGATCCCTAAGAGCTTCAGTTACACCGGATGCGATCTCAGGAACATACAAGCGCGCATCTCTCCCGATCACAACAGAGGAAGCTTTGACAGACTCCTTGTAGTAGATAGCAATTGCTTTATAAAGTCTGGATTTGATTGCATCGTTTAGATTTTCAATCTTACTTCTGATATCGTATTGCTTAAACATACCAAGGCGTAAATCTTTCATATTCTTTTCCTTTTCAAAAGAAGTATATCAGTATTTCTTATGAACAGAAAACAATTATTTTCATAAACGAAAGTTGCAGAAAGATCACAAGCCTCTTCTCATGCAAAAATTCCCTTAATTGGAATTTGACATATACAACCTATAATCATTATTCTATTTCCATGAAGAAAAAGATTTTACTTGTTTTAGTTGTAATGTTTGTATTCTCTGCTAGCTTATTTGCAGACATGGACTTTCTTTTCGTAGGAATGAGTGGAGGATATTCTGGTGTAAGTAAAACTCCTTCATTCGGCTTCAATACTGCTTATCAATATATGGCAGCTGTTGGTAACAACTTCTACATGGGTGTTAACAACCATGCAGATGTTAACTTCCAGATTCCTACTGATGATATCAACGTATCAGCTGGAGTATTCTTGGGTCCTTCAATGGGATTTGCATTCGATCAAAGAAACTTCCTAACATTCACAGCTGCTCCTGCTATCTATACAGAAACACTTTCTAACCGCACAGAGTATCTAGGCTTTGGATTAGGACTGGATTTGAATCATACATTCTATTTCGGCTCAAATAACGACTTCGGCTTAACTCTAGGTGCTACAAGCTACTTCCTATTCTTGGATCTCTCTTCTGGAAACAAGATTGGATACGATGCTGTAGGATATCTTGCTTTCAGCATTCGCTCTGGTGATTACACAGGCGTACAAAGCATTAGTTACGACGTTTATTAAGTCAAATAGCTATTAGATAATAGCACTTACTATTGAGGCTCTGTCTTGAATCTTAAATGATTAAGAACAGAGCCTTTTAAAATATCTAAAGACAATGCATATTCTTCAATTGAACGGACCTTAAGTAAGTAATAGCAATCATAGTTACTCTCTGTGCAAACCTTGCAGCTCCGACTCTGGAAGCTATCGTCAAACCTTAGAGATTTAACAGCCAAAACAAGCCATTTTTGATGACAGAAGTGAATTATGCAATTGTGTTTATAAAGACAGAATAGTATCCCAGACTCCAGAGTCAACAGGAATTCCGTTCTTTAGGTTCTCATCGCGGATTTCATACATCTTTTCACCTGTATAGATTATCTCTTTTGTCCCTTCTGCTTTCTTTGAACTTTTCAAATCAGAGATAGCAAATTCAACGATGTCTTCAACTTCTTTTTCTAAGGAAATCTTCTTATAGTCTATTGCCATGAATAATTGGGAAACTCCATGCTCATCACCTTCTAAAGTTCCAACTTTTGAAACTGAGTTTCCATCAGAAAGAACAGATGCAAATATATCGAGCATGAAAGACATTGCAGCTCCCTTCCAATACCCCATTGGCAATATTCTCTGGCTCTTAATGACTTTATCAGGATCCTTTGTTAGATTTCCGCACTCATCAAATCCAGCATCAATTGGCATCAATCTACCTTCCAATCTCGCAAGTTCCAATGCTCCATATGAGAATTGAGACATAGCGCTATCCAAAATCATATGATGGCCATCTTCCTTTGGAAATGCCATCATGAAAGGATTGTTGCCTATTCTTGAATCAACAGCACCCCATGTTGGCATATTGGGAATTGTATTTGTAAAGCACATTGCAGCATAACCTTTATCACAAGCTTGATAGCCATAAGTAGCGGCTCTTAGCCAGTGATTTGTATTACGCAAAGCGACCATACCAACACCATAACGAGATGCTAATTCCATAGCACGATTCATCGCAAATGTTGCATTAATGATTCCAAGACCTAAACATCCGTCATATCTCTCAAGAGCATTGAACGATGATATCAACCTAACATCTGCCTCTGGTTTTACAATGCCTTCATCAATATTCCTGATAAGTCTAGCGAATCTATTGATTCCATGGGTATAAATTCCCTCTAATGAATTTCTTGCCATCTCATGTCCTACGACCTTTGCTTTTTCTGCTGGACATCCATGCTTTTCCAGTTTTTCAATTAGAACCTGTTCGACTTCATGAAAATCAATTCTCATTTTCCAAACTCCTCATAAATGGTACAAATTGCGAGATAGAATCTTCAAAGGATATTCCTTCATATTCAGGAGAAGAAGGCTCCCATTCCAATGAGTAAAAACCATCATATCCATTAGCCATAACATGATGCACAATCTCTCTTACTGGTATTACACCTGTTCCTATCGCACAATAATCATGTAGTGGCTCAGGCAGTTTCTGCCTGACATCCTTGATGTGCATATGGAAAACACGCTCTCCAATAAGATTCCAAGTTTCTGTATATGTCTCTCCCATATACCAAGGGTGAATAATATCCCACAATACACCATAGCAATCTGGTGCATTCTTAAGGATTCTATTTAAATCTGAACCTGTTCTTGCACTATCATGAGTTTCGATCACAATCTTGACAGGAGAATCCTTGGTTCTTTCCATAATGAATGCCCTATTATCTTCAATTCTGGAAATATCAGAACCTGGTTCTATTTTTCCCATGAAAACACGTATTGTCTTTGCTGAAAGATAATCGGCTAATTCTATTACATGTAGGAGAGAATCTGCATCTTTTTCAGCATCCTTCATGCTTTCATGATTCAATTTCTCATAGCTTGTCAAACAAGGAACAGCAAGACCTGCGTCTGCTAGCATATGCTTGACATCTGATACATATGAAAAAGAAGATGAACATGAGACATGGCTATCTGCCATGCCCCTTAATTCTATTCCATCAAGTTTGTTCTTGCATGCAATCCCAATTGCTTCATGAATATTCTTGTCTTTCACAGAAAGTGTCGTATAGCTAAGCTTCATAGCACCTCCGAAAGAAATACACAGTTATTCTCTCTTGTCATCTCATTACCAACATGGTCTCTATCTATGACAATTGAGCATTTAGAAAGATCTAGACCTCGAGTCCATAGAGGGATCTCCATTTTCTTTGGATATAGATCGTCTGGAGCAGGAAGAGGAGGAATGAAGTTATGTCTTAACTCTACACCATTCTCATCCAAGAGAGATATTCTGACATATCTTGACTCTGCACCACCTATGTTATGAACCATAACGCGCGCACAATCATCCTTGATGATGATATCTCTTGCACTTATTGCTAGATCGGCCTTTCTCTCATCCTCGTCTTTCTTAACAAGGCTTAGACTGATTCTGTTATATCCAGGTGCAAATGGGATGATTTCTCCTTTTTCAAAGCGATTCACATGAATCTTCTTCTCTACACCATCATGATTAAGAGTCCACTCTCCATTTAGCAATCCATCATAATCCATTCTTGCATGTATTGGAGAATCTGATAGATTGTATGCAATCAGTTCTACTTTATCCTTTTCTCCATACCTGACTAATATTGCAACATCACACTCAGAACCATCAATGAATGTCCATCTGATATTATTCCTTGGATATAAAGCAAATCTGACGTGAGCAACTCCACCACACCTATCTTCTTGGATAGGACCAACATCAATAACACAACGGTCAACCCATAATTGTGCATCAGTATTTATATACTGTCTTAGCTCTGCCTGTTTGATCAATGCTTCATATTTTCTTGCAGTATAATCGAGAGCATCACTTTCTGACTTTGGTAGTCTATCCTGCTGTCTCTTATACCATTCGTCAGATATTGGCTTAAGATACTTTTCATCTCCGGTCAAATCATATGCACAGTAGAACAAATGCCATTCTCGTGTTCTCTCATGAACCTGGTCTTCTTCTGTTACAGTATCAACAAGCACATGGAGTCTTCCATCATAATAATGCTCTAACATTGAATCAGCTAACTCAAGAATAAGTTTTTTGGCTTCAGGAGATCCATTGTAACGTGCAAGCATGTATGTAGGATGCAGAATATGGAAAGAATCAGAAGCTGAATATCTCCAAGGTTTTTCCATGGCAATCCTTGTGCCTGAATAATAACCAGAGAGCACATGTCTATGTCCTTTATCTGTATATCCAGTTACGAACTCTGCACCTTTTACGTTCTCCATAGCTCTCTCTATATATAATGGATCAGTTGGAAACAATGAAAGACATTGGCCTAGCGCCTGAACTCCATCTTCAAGAGTATGCAACTGATCAGTCTGTATTGCACATAATCCATTGGCAAACATTCCCTGATCATAGAACGCCTCCATTTCTCTCCTTAGAGATTCAGATATCTTGTCGGGCATACATCCAGCAATAGCAGGACCTGGCCACCATGCTGTCAGGTCTCCATCATCGGAAAGTCCGCCTCCAAACTCTCCATTTGAAATCTGTCGCTTATCGATCCACCATCTCAAGAAGCGTTTGACATAATTCATATACTCAGTCTGTCTCCAAGCCCATTCAGGAACTCCATCTGGACACTTGGAAAGTTTGAACTCAGGAGCATTCTCCTTAAACTTATCAAAATAGTATTCTTGTGCAAGTCTATTGTTAGGATCAACAGAAAGAAGGTCCAACAAATCTCTCTTGAATCTATTAAACATATTGAAATGCTCATTGGAAGGATTCTCTTCTACAAGATTTGCGTAGTTATCCTTTACCTGAATAAACCTATCAGCAATATGTTCTTTTTTAGCCTCTTCTCTAGCCTTATATACAATAGAGAGCTTTAAGTCGGAAAGGAATTCGGATCTCATATCTTTAGATGCAGCAATCGTAACCCATAGAGTTCCACCTACAGGAAGAATCCTATCTCTTGTATCAAAGAAGATGACCTTTTCCTTGTTTCCCAAAACTGAGAAGTTCACATTCATAAGAACACGATATTGCCAAAGAGGATCCTTAATCTGAACATTATAGAAAACCTCGTTAGAATCCATTGAAATAGGAGGAATAGTAATCTCAACTCCATCCATACCCCATTCATCTCCGGTTTTATATCCAACAAGAAGATTTACTACTGGTAGAGATGGTGCTGTCTTTACATTTGTAGGATTAGATTCGCCATATAATGTAAAAGCCTCATCTGGCAACATTCGCTTCTTTATAAAGCCATCCATTGCATTGCAATTCTCTGTAGCTTTATCTGAAAAATAGAAGGGCTCTCGTTTTTCACCATCAACTGTTCCAGGATGAATATTGAATAAACTGAAATCTCCAATAGGTTCTTCAATTTGGTCATTCTCAAATGTTATATCTATATTTCTGAATGGCTCGATTAGATTCAAAGAGCTTCTCTCGGAGCTTTCTCTTCTGACATCAAGAACAGTTTCATCTCCTACGCCAGTAAAAGACATGTGGCCAGCGGCGGATCCAGAAATCTGCACATTATTGAACTCCTCATCTCTTAGAGGAACAAATTTTATCTTTTTCCCTGATACAGAATAGCAATCCCAGTCTGGAAGGACAAAATAATCCGATCTACCAGGAAGTCTTGATCTGTTATAAACACCGGGCCAGGTGGTCTCTCTTATTCCATCATTAGCCTTCCACCACCATCTCTTATGATCCCATGCATCATGGATTTCAACTTTTCTGATTATATTCATTCGCTGAGACAGGAAATAAGGCTTGGCCTTTTCATCAAAACCATATCTTCTAAACCACTCATCCTTTATTTCAGAAAGTGATCTGTCTGGGGAAGAAGTAACTTCTATATCCTTGTTTTCAGCTATATCTTTTGCCTCTGCATCAGTAACAAATCTATCGTAGATTCTAATTTCAGCAAAATCGCCTGTCCTCATATAATTATAGCTTGACTGCACTTGAGCATTGCTGATAATTCTTGAATGAGTACCAAACTGGTCAAGAGCAGAATATAGCAAGGCCTTCTGCTTTATCTCACCTACTTTCTCTCCATTGATATATAAAGCTACTCCAGAATTCTCATCCCATGAAAACAATATATGTGTCCAATCATCTTTTTTTGGTATCTCAGGAAATGAATAACTGATTCGAAGTCTTGATAAATTAATATCTGTGACAAATGCATCTATTCCTGACCCATTGTAGTCAATCCTTATAAATAACGAATCCCAGCTGCTATGATCTGCAAACGATACGCGGAATAATGGGAATTCGGTTTCTCCAAGTTCTTCTCGGCTTCTCCAGAAGAATGACAACGTGCCACGTTCCGCATAAATATTTCCAGGAGCCCAGTAAGCCAAGAGCTGAGTTGGCTTACATCTGAGAACTGATCCAAATCTATTGTCAGAAATTGAATCTACATCACGCAAGAAATTAGGATTACTATTTCCATTAGCCACATCTGGCTTTGCTGGATTCTTACCAGACAATCTAAAAAGCAAACTCATTTTATTACCCCTTTATTCCAGAAGACGCTATGCCTTCGACAAAATATTTCTGGCAGAAGAAGAACAGAAGGAACAATGGTATTATTGAACATACAGACATTGCCATTACCTCATTCCACTGTACAGTCTCAGTTGAAGAATCAATTGCAAGGCGAAGCCCTAATGCAATTGTGAATTTCTTTGGTTTATTAATGAAAATCAGTTGGTTATAGAAATCATTCCATGTCCACAGGAACTGAAATAATCCTGCAGAGAAAACTGATGGCTTAAGAAGAGGCATCAGAATACTCCAAAGTGTTCTAAGAGATGAACAGCCATCCATTTTTGCTGATTCATCCAAAGAAATCGGGATATTTCTCATGAACTGAATAATCATGAATATGAAGAATGGATAACATGCAAAAAGTGCTGGAGCATAGAATGGATAATATGTATCAAGCCATCCAAGACTTTTGAAGAGCATGAATCTAGGTATTATAATTACTGTATTTGGCAGCATCAATGTAGATATCATTATTGGAAATAATATTTTCTTTCCAGGAAAACAGAAACGTGTAAATCCATATGCTACAAGAGTGCATGAAACGACAGTCAGTAATACAGTAGGAATAACCAATGCAAAAGTATTAAGAAAATAATTTGTAAAGGTAACAGACCTAGAAGCACCAGCCCTCCATCCATTTGAAAAATTCTCAAAATGATATTTTTCAGGGAAAATGCTAAGTGATGTAAAAACCTCATTAGAATCTTTAAATGCTGCAAAGAGCATGAATACTACAGGGTACAAGAGAACCATGCCAACCAATATCAAAACGACATGTCTCCATAAATTTTTCTTTATCTGCTTTCTCACTTTTTAGCTCCTTCGTCAGCGTAATACACCCAAGCTGAAGATGATTTGAATACAAGAAGTGTTAAGATGAGAATTACCATGAACAGAATCCACGATTCAGCACAGGCATATCCAACATTGTAATATTTAAAAGCATCGTCATAGAGTTTCATTCCAATGATGTATGTTTTCTTCATTGGACCGCCATTTGTGATTACAAAGGCACTTGTGAAATTCTGCAAAGCCTGAATTGTCTGCATAATAAGATTGAAGAACAGTACAGATGAAACCTGTGGAAGTGTAATCTTCCAGAATCTCTTCCAACTAGAAGCTCCATCGACTTCAGCAGCTTCATACAATTCTTTAGGAATCTGTTTAAGTGCTGCCAAGAATATAACCATAGCAGATCCAAACTGCCAGACTTGAAGTAGCGATAATGTACAGAGCGCAATTCGTGGGTTCGTAAGCCAGTCTATTGCTGGAATATGTAGCAATGCCAATTTATGGTTTATTATGCCGTTATGCATAAAAAGCACACGCCATAAAACCGATACAGCAACAGATCCACCAAGAATAGATGGCAAATAATAAAGAGATCTATATATACCTATCCCTCTGACCTTTGAATTAAGAATCATAGCAATAATCAGAGCCATGGCAATCTTAAGCGGAATTGCCATAAGAGTGTATAATCCTGTAATCCCCATAGAAGATAGGAATTGCTTGTCAATTACAAATAACCTTATATAGTTCTTAAATCCAACAAAAGTCGGCTTATTAAGAAGTGTATAATTAGTAAATGAATAAACAAATGATGCAATAAATGGATAAAGCTGGAATACCAGGAATCCAATTAGCCATGGAAGCACATAGAAAAAACCTGTCCAGCGGCCTTTTTCATTCAGGCGTTTGGTCATTCTACTACATTTCATAAGAACCTCAATGAATTTGAATATAGAGGGAATGAACTAAACATTCCCTCTTTTTGAACGGATTAAATCAATCTGCTAGTTCTTGGCACTAACAATCATTCCGATTCTGGAGATTGTCTCATCAGCAGCCTCAAGCATATTCTTGTACTGACCGTAAGCAATCTTCTCCATAATCTCTGTAAAGAGTGCTTCAACTTCAGAATTTGAGGACCAGCCATTTAGCTTTGAGCCTGCATTTAGAAGAGAATACTCAACATTCTCCACAGCACTTGGATCCAAAATACTTGATACCCAAGCTCTTGATTCTTCTCTAGCAGGAACAGAGTAGTTAGAACCAAGATATTCTGCTCCTTCCTTTGAAGTCAGCATGAATGCTAGGAAGCGAACAGCAGCATCAGGATTTGCTGTATTTTTATTGATTGCATACAATGTTGCAGGTCTTACTTCAATTCCAGTTTCCTTCTCACCTTCAAGCTGAGGCATGACATATCCAGTAGTTGTTGGCTGTCCATTGATTGCTCTACGGCTAGCAGTCTCTGTCATTACAGATGTTCTTCCGAGAATCATAAACATCTTACGATCAAGCCATGTTGGATTCTGTGTCATTGTATTGTTGTATACTGCACTCTCCTGGATAGGCTGGAAAACCTTTTCCTTATAGCATCTATCTACTAGTTCAAAAGCCTTAGCAAGCTCTTCTCTGGTGCAACCCATTGTGCCATCGTCATTGATTAATTGACGACCAGTAAGCTGTCTGAGATAAACACGAGCATAATACAAAGCAGCCTGCTTACTATCTACACAGCAAAGATAGTTTGTTGGATCATCTGCCTGTACTTTTGCAGCTAATTCAAATAGATCATCCCAAGTAAAATCCTTGTTATTGATGTCGAATCCATATTTTGAAAGCATCTCAACATCAACTAGAGAACCCATACCATTAATACCAATTGGAAGGAATAATGTTTTGCCATCGAAAATACTGTAATTTTCAATCATGAATGAATCAAAAGAATCGATTTTAAGCTGAGATTTATAAGGATTTAGATCCAAGAAGAAGTCACCCTGCTTTACAATTGACTCACACCAAGGCTGGTCTACAGCCATTACATCAGGAGCTGCTCCAGATGTGAGCTGGATTGTGAACTTGTCTCTATACTGAGCAAATGCAGAATACTCTGGCTCAACTTTTACATCTGGATTTGCTTTCTCAAATGCATCAATAACATTGAGAATTGCTTTATGTCTTGCTTCTCCTCCCCACCAAGACACTCTTATAGTCTTAACACTTGATTCAGATTCTTTTTCAGCAGAACCTGAAGAAAAAACTGGCATAGCTACCAACATCAAAGCCAAAAGAACAATAATGATTTTTTTCATTTCAACTCTCCTTTTTTTGTTACTTAAATTTTAGATACCATCAAAAAAAGCAAGCAACTTGGTGATGCTACGAAAAAATATCATCAAAGATTGTTCAACATGGTTTTCTCTTCATCTGTTAATATATGTTTTTCTGAATTTAGATCAGAAGTATCAGAGTTCTCAACGATGAGTACTCTAGTATTCTCATTCCATCTATGAACATGCCATTCATTCTTTTCAACAGTATAAATAATGCCTGGATAAACAGGATGAGATTCAAACTCAAATTTACCATCATTTTCTTTAGCAGTAATGAGATATCCAGAACCTTCCAATAAGATAAATGACTCATCTGTCTCTAGGTGTTTGGATATATCCTTAACGCTTTCTTTTTCTACAGAATTGCTTATGGCAATCTTCCATGATCCAGAAGTTAACAATGTGCTATAGCCTTTCTTCTGCCCTATTTCTGTCTTTTTCATTTGATCACATCTCCTTTTTGCAAATCAGACTAGAATGCATATAATTATGCATATGAAAAAAGAATATTCACTCATTATCTATAGTTCCCGCTAAGTTTTTCTAACAACAATTTTCTTTTCCAGCAGGCTTTGACCTGCTATATTTTTAACTCTTTATTTTACAAGAAACTATTCGATTTTTGTTGCACTTAGTAATGTTATTTGATATACTGTTATTAGAAATAATATATTCTAATAACGGAGGCCTTATGTACATCGCTTATGATATCAAGAATGGAACCGAATACGCTAAGATCTGTACAGGTAAACGCATTAATGGCAAGGTCAAGACCTCTCAGAAATCGTTGGGCAGGGTCATTGATAAGGAAAAAGGCATTTATCACAACAGGGAAAGGGGTTTCTTTTCCTATGATGTCTCAACAGATACCTATGCTGATATCGACAATCCGGACTTGCCTCCAATCAAAAGAAAAAACAGTAAAGAAAAGTTAATCCTGGACTTCGGCGATGCCTGGTTTATTGACTGGTTCATCAAAGATGTCGGGCTTAGTGAACCACTAAAGAAACTAGCATATGGTAACAGTGATACAGTAAAGGCTATGGTAATGTTTTATGTGCTCTCTACCATGGCGAACTGCCATGCCCAGGAATGGTATGATGGCAGCTATGCTAGAATGCTTTACCCAAAAGCAAATCTCACAAGCCAGAGGATAAGCGACATGCTTGAGGCAATTGGCGATGAAGAGTCATATAGAGCCTTCTTTGCCTCTTATCTTAAAGATTTTGTTGCCCAAAAGGAAGGTG
>CAKQTE010000038.1 GCA_934276485.1 uncultured Spirochaetales bacterium
TGATAAAGAGCATAACAGCCAAGCGAATATTTGCCGAGCACCCGGAGGTGAAGAAAAAGCTTTGGGGCGGAGAATTTTGGAGCGACGGTTATTTTGTTTCGACTGTAGGAAAATTCACAAGCGAGAGTGTTATCAAAGAGTATGTTAAAAACCAAGGGAAAGAGAAGGATTACAAACAATTGCTATTGAATTTTCCGAAAGGAGAGCCCGAGGCGTAGGTGAGATACCTCGGGGTTCTACCCCGAGGAGGTTCATTATGCATTGATTCAAGAATGCTTTGGTGGTCATATTTGCAAAACTGAAAGGCGCTTTTGCCTCGTTGCCAACATTATCTTTGAACGCGTGAAACCATCGATTGATACTAATAAGCTAGCTTTTATTGGTTGTTTTCATGATACACTTGAGGGTGTCTCTACAAGATAAGGTAAGCATGCGCTCAGGAGGTTGCATTTTATATGGAAATGGATAAGAAACCATATGGAAGCAGAGAGTTGGAATTTGCAATTTTCTGTATTGAAAATGTAGCATTGAAGTTAAATGTCAATGCTACAAAAGTCTATGATGTACTCACAGACCAAACGAATATTCTTAATGAATATATAATTCCTGAGTACGATGTGCTGCATACACAAAGCAAGGAATATATCGTAGACGATATCATAGATGTTATGAAAAAAAGGGGTGTAAAGCTATGATTTTGTATCATGGTTCATTTGTAGTAGTTGAAATCCCTGATCTAGAACATTCCCGACAGAATGTGGATTTTGGAAAAGGATTCTATCTTACACCAATTTATGAACAAGCTAAAAAATGGAGTAACAGATTCAAATCCCGTGGAGAAGAAGGGGTAATATCAAGATATGAATTTGACGAAAAAGCTTATGATGAATTGAAAGTGCTAAGGTTCGATTCTTATTCTGAGAGATGGTTGGATTTCATTCTTTCTTGTCGCAGAGAAAAAGATGACTCTGATTATGATCTGGTAATCGGAGGAGTTGCAGATGACAAGGTATTCAATACAGTTGAACTTTTCCTTGATGGATTGATCAATAAGGATGAGGCGATCAAGAGATTGAAATACGAAAATCCAAATCTGCAAATGGCTTTTCGAACGGAGGGATCTCTTTCTTATCTGCATTTTGAGGGGAGTGAAGAACTATGAATGCAAATCCGATTCTTCTGCAGATGAAATATGCTCGTATAGTAGAGCTCTTTGCCAAAGAAAATGACATTCCATTAGAACAATCATTGGATATTTTTTATCACTCTAATGTTTATCAACTTATGAGAGAAGGAATATCTGATATGCATTGTATGAGTGACCAATATATTGTTCAAGAGTTGGAATTGGAAGAAGAAAACAAGAAATCAAATAACGCATAAGCCTAGAGAACAACCTATGGCCTAGTTAAAAGTTGTTGGAAATTTGCGCTATAAATGGACTATTTCAATCTGTAGTAGCAGGTTCCTTTTCCTTTGCCATCTTTTTTAAGTTCACCTAATGAGATTAGATCTCTAAATGCTTTTTCTATTGAGCTGTCACTAAGAGTGGGGCATAGTTCCCTAATATCCTGCTTATTGAAACGACCTATTTTATTCATGCTTGCTTGTCTGACCATTTCAAGAGCGGGAAGTTTTGTTTCAATGAGTGAAAAGCGCTCTTCAAAATCTTTGTAGGCAGCAAGAATGGTTCCAAGTAAATACTTAATGAACGGCACTACATCTTCAGTTCCCTCATGCCATCCGTGTTGTGCCTGAGAAAGTGCGTTATAATACAGATCTTTACTTTTAGAAATTTTTGCTTCTAGGGAAATATACTTTCCAACATAAAATCCATTTCTATATAAAAGTAATGTGGTTAGCAGACGGCTCATTCTACCATTCCCATCGTTGAATGGATGGATGCACAAAAAATCATGAATGAAGACAGGAATGGCAATTAGTGGTTCTACTTCCATATTTCCAATCACACGATTATATTCCTTGCAGATTTTATCCAAAGCATCCGGTGTTTCAAATGGGGAAATAGGAGTGAACAATATCTCTACATGTCCATCCATATAGGATGCACTTATATAATTTTGTACATTTTTAGTTTTGCCTCCCATGGGATTATTCATATGGCTATATAAAATCTTGTGAAGTTGCAAAATATAGTTTTGGGAAATATGAATAGCATCAAAACTTTCATGAATAATATTAAGTACATCGCGATAACCAGCAATTTCTTGTTCATCACGGTTTTTCGGTGTTGTCTTTTCTTCTACGAGTTGTTTGAGGCGTGTGCTTGTCGTGATAATACCTTCAATGGCATTAGATGCTTCTGTGCTTTGTACCTTTGCTATTTCTACGAGTTTCTCCAATTCTTGAGGCTTTTGCTTAAGGTACAGCTCCTGTTTTCCTGCTTCTCTATATATTGCCGCAATTAATCCAAGAATCTCGGAATCCCATTTTTGATCTCGAATTTTAGAATAATTAAAGTTTCTCATTTTCGTACCTCATATTGATTCCCTTATAATATAACATAAAATAAGGGAATATATAATACATTAAGGGAAAAATCCCTTAATTTGATTTCAATTAAAGGTATTCATAGTATTGCCCAAGCAAATCGATTAATCAAATTCTATGATGGATGATACTCCATTTTTTATTGCAAGGTGTATCCGTTATTCTCTGTATAAGCAATTTATATTTTGTTCGAGAGAGTTGGAATTGGAAGAAGGCAAGAGACTAAAATAAGCAAGGTATCCTGATTTTTTTTAAAAAAGAGACAATTTTGTCAAAATGTCTATTTACGAATAGACTATTTGTGAATAGAGTAAAAAGAGGAAATTGTTATGTTTTTGAAAAGAGAAAAAGAACTAAGTCTTCTTGATGCTTTCTACGCATCGCCCAAAAGCACTGCCGCTATAGTTTATGGTATAAGACAGATTGGAAAATCTTCCTTGCTTATGAAATCAGTGAAAGGTAAGGCAAATGTTCTGTACTATGAGTGCCTTGATGCCCCTGTTGAAGTGAACCTTGTACAATTATCCAAGAAAGCTAGCATGCAACTAGGAATTCCTGTTCTTGCTGCAGATGATATTATCTCTTTTTTCAATGGCATAAGGTCCTTAAATCGAGATTTCATAGTAATACTTGACGAATACCAATATCTAAAAAGGAATAATTCCAAGGGCAATATGGATTCCTATCTTCAGATTGTCATCGATTCGATGAGGGATACTGGAATTAAAATTGTCTTATGTGGTTCCTATGTAACAGATATGAAGGAACTATTGGAAGAAGAAAATCCTCTATTCAATCGTTTCCAGCTTATATTGCATTTGAAGGAGTTTGATTATCTGGATTCATCAGCGTTCTATCCCGGTATTTCTTCTTATGAAAAAGCTGCGTTCTATAGTGTATTTGGAGGACACCCCAATGCACTATCGATGCTTGATGAAAATCTATCTCTTGAGGAGAATATCAAGAGACTTTTTCTCTATGACAATGCTCCTCTTCGATTTTATCTTGAATTCAGCCTTTTCAAGGAGCTAAGGAAAGCGCATGGTGCAAATGCTGTAATGGACATCTTGAAGAATTCAAAATTCCGCTTTAGTGAAATTAACCAAAGAATAAGAGGAATAGAGGAGAAAAATCTTCTTAGACAGCTTAATGTACTTATTGATATAGAAGCTATAGAAAAAGAATCTCCGATAAATGACAAAGGAGATAAGAAGAAAACCTTCTATATGATTTCCAATAACCTTGTTAGATTCTATTACACATATATATTTTCATATAAGGAAGAGCTTAGAAAACTTGGTTCTGATACGTTCTACAGAATGTATATCCAACCTAGTATCAATACATTTATCAGCTACAGAGCTGAAGGAATAGCACGTTCCTATTTTTCTCGATTGGCTAAGAATAATAACCTTGGCGATGTCTACAACATAGGCACATATTGGTATGATGATAGGAAAAGAAAAAAGAATGGTGAATTTGACTGTGTTGTCGAAAGAAAAGATTCTTTTGATGTATATGAGGTTAAGTGTCTAGAAAAGCCATTGTCTGTAACTCTTATGGCAGAAGAAATAAAGAAAATAAAAGATATAGAAGATTTCAAAATAGGGAGAATTGGATTTATCTCATTTTCTGGATTTGAACAGAAAATGGAAGATGTAGATCAAATCTCTGGAGATGATATCTACTTTAAAACGCCTTAAGAGGTATTAAGATGCTCCAAGGGAAAAAGATTATGGTGATTGGTTGCCCAGGAAGTGGAAAAAGCTTCTTTTCCAAGAGATTGCATGATGCGACAGGTCTCCCGCTAATACATCTCGATAATGTTAATTGGAATGCTGATAGA
Source organism: uncultured Spirochaetales bacterium (assembly GCA_934276485.1). Taxonomy (GTDB): domain Bacteria; phylum Spirochaetota; class Spirochaetia; order Sphaerochaetales; family Sphaerochaetaceae; genus Ornithospirochaeta. The sequence continues at coordinate 4,358 of CAKQTE010000038.1, forward strand.
ACACATATATCAAGAGAAGAATTTGACAATAGATTGAACGCAATTTGCTCTGGTTCTGAATGGATTATCGATGGAAACTACCGGAGAACTATTGAGACTAGAATGAGATTTTCTGATACTGTCATTTTTCTTGATTATGATGAAGAGGTATGTCTTGAGGGAATCTCCTAAAGAGTTGGTCAGAAACGTACAGATATCCCATGGATAGAATCTAAGCTTGATCCTGGATTAGTAGAGATCGTTAGAACATATAAAGATAATAATCGTCCATATGTGTATAGATTAATGGAAGAATATCCTGAAAAGACATTCATCATCTTCAAGTCTCGCAATGATGCCGATGTTTGGCTAAATTCTCTTGTAAGCTCTATCTGAGTACTGCAATACAAGATGTAAGCAATGCATTATATATTGTTCATTCTGTCTAATGTTTGTCCTATGTTTTGTACAATGTTCTGTACAATGTTGTATAATGTATATAAAGTTAATTCATAGGAGCGTCGTGTGAAGATATCAGAATTGTTTCCAGAAGTTGTTGCAGAAGATATTTTGTATGAATTCAAGTCAATGTTGAGCCAAGATAATCCAAGTAAGTGGGCAAAAACAATTGTTGGATTTGCTAATTCTGAAAAAGGAGGAACTCTCTTTGTTGGTGTCTCTGATAATGGAGAAGCCTTTGGCTTGGATTTTGCTGAAATCGACAGGACCAAAAACTTAATAGCGCAGGTAAATGATCGAGCAATTTTTCCACATGCAAAAATCAAATATAGTCTTAAGGGTGTCGATGATTCTGCTGAGAGATTTGTTCTTTGTGTGAAAGTTGCATCTTCAGAAACTATTATCAGATATAGAAAAGGGGATTACAGCGAGATTGTTTATATAAGAGGAGATGGCAATTCAATACCAGCAAATCCTGAAGATATTATAGCCTTAGCCAAAAGACGATATGGAGTAGATAATGAAACAACAGACATAAAATATAATGAAAATGATTGGAAAGGATATTTGGATTTATGTAGATGTTATAGACAAGGGTTCTCTGTTCCCACTAAGAAAGAACTTCAAAACGAAGAGATAATTTCTGCAGATAACTTTGTAAAATCCGGGTTCTTGATGTTCTGTGATAAGTATGATGGTGATGATACTTTAATTTGCTGTCGTCTTTGGAAAGGTATGAACAAAGTTGGAGTTTTGCTCGATAGTGCAAGGTTCAAGGGCTCTATTCCTGTAGTTTTTGAGAATACTGTTAATTTCTTGGAAAGAAATACAAAAACTGGATGGAGAAAAACCTCTAATGGAGGGAGAGAAAATATTAGGTCGTATCCCCAAAATGCAATTCGCGAAGCATTAGTAAATGCAATTGCTCATCGTGATTATTCAATCCAAGGAACTCAGATAGATGTAGATATCTACAACGACAGAATTGAAATTGTCTCACCAGGCTCTTGGCTTTTGCCGATGGGGTATGCAGAATATCCAGTTGGCTCAATTCCCTCTATCAGAAGAAACTCGATTATTGCTGCAACATTGGATGTTGCAAACCTAATGGAACGAGGAGGAACCGGGTTCTTGACAATGCTGGAATCCTATAAAGGATATTCCGACCATTTGCAGCCAGTTGTCTCCATCTATCCAGGATTCTTGAATTTAAAATTGTTTGATGTGCTGTATGAAAATGAAGAAATTACTAGAATTGTCACATACTCAACAAAACAAGAGGATGTATTATTATTGTTAAAGGAAAATGGTCCAATGAAAGTTAAAGATCTTCAATCAGAATTTTCATATACCAATAGAACAAGATTTCTGAATGATATAATAAATCCTTTGATTGATTTTGGTGAAATCTACAGAGATGGAAGTATTAAATCGCCTACAGCTATGATAAAGCTTAAACAAAAGACATGACGATAATAGATGTTGTTTATATACCTAGAAGGTCTGGGATTGGGACTTGCATATGTAGCGCTCATAGGCATGTAGAATCTTTCCATGCTCAACAGTACTATGAGCCAGAAGCTATCACGAGCGTTAATGTCTGCGCTTATTGTTATCTTTTGGAGTATTATAGTGACAGCAATAACGTTTTTGACTATCTAGACTAAGAAGGAAGAGAGTTAAAATGAGCATTAGACGAGCAGAAGAAAAAGATATTCCACGCATCCTTGAGCTTCTTTCTCAAGTGTTAGAACTTCATGCCGAAATTCGTCCAGATATCTTCATTTCTGGAACTACAAAATATACAAAAGATGAGCTGTTGCTTATATTGCAAGACGAAAACAGACCAATATATGTCGCAGTAGATGAAGGAGATGTTGCTGTAGGTTATGCATTCTGCATTCTTATGAATCAGCCTTTTTCTACAAATATGGTTCAATTCAAGTCGATGTTTATCGATGACTTATGTGTCGATAAAAGCCAAAGAGGGCGCCACATTGGAGAGTGCTTATTCGAACATGTCAGAAAGGAAGCAAAGAGGCTCGGCTGTTATGAGATCACTCTAAATGTTTGGAGTGGCAACACTCCTGCAGAGAATTTCTATGAAAAGATGGGAATGAAAACAAAAGAGAGGCAGATGGAATATATCTTATGAGTATGATGCTATTCTATCCGCGAGCTTCTTCTTTTGTAGTTCGATAGTATTGTTTTGGCGTCATCCCATATTCTTTCTTGAATGCTCTGAAAAAATGATTGTAACCACCGAACCCTGCTGTCATATAAACTTCTGTAATCGGAAATCCTTGTTCGATCAATCTACAACAACGGTCAAGTTTTGATTTTACGATAAATGCGTGTATCGTCTGACCTGTTTGCTTCTTGAATTCCCTTGCTATGTGTTCATGCGAGATGTAGAAATGTTCTTCAAGTTGTTGCAGTGTAATCTCCTCATCCAAATGCGCTTGGATATAAAGGAATATCTCATCAAGCATCATATGGTGCCTGCTTGCCTTTGACTTGTGGTTCTCTGCTTGTATGCATGCACGTACAACCAATACAACAAACATCTGTAATATGCCTTTTTCGAATATCTCTGCTCCAAATCTACCTTGCTCGCAAGAAAGAGAATAAAGCTTTCGTGCAAGGTTCTTCAAAAGCATGTATATCTCCCTGTCTGGGTGTACTGCAATTTGCTTGAATGGAACTATGTCGAATGCAGCAACAAGATCTGTCTTGTCATCAGATAGTGTTTTCAATCCTTCGATAGATAGGCTAACTCTCATTATTTCCAATGGGGCGGAGCCTCCTTGAAACAAAAGAATTCCTTTTTCGTTCGGTTTGAAAATAATCAAGGTGTCACTGGTCGCACTCAAGTTTGCATTGCCACAACGAAAGATGGCAGCGCCAGATAAAACCAAGTACAAGTCATAATTATCACAAGAGGAATATTCCTTTTGTGATGCATTATCCCAGAAAATTCTATCAATTATAACGTTTGACAAACTAACCTCATTTATTACTTTATAATGAGAGTGGCCAATTAGCAAATAATCTTTAAGTGAATTAAACTCCCAACTTTTGTTGTATAGAAAATAAGGCTTTAAGCTTTGTTTTGAGGCAAAACGATACAATTTTCTACTATGAAGCAGCCAGGTGTTACAAAACTTGGCTGTTTTTACTGTCAGTCC
>CAKQTE010000039.1 GCA_934276485.1 uncultured Spirochaetales bacterium
TGTAAGGTCTTGCAAATTCAGGCAAATCTTCGTATCTCATAATAGTATTGTATTATGATATAATACTAATGGCAAGCTTTTTCTAAACGCTATGCGAAAAAGGTTATTTTTCATGCGTAACTGCTATGATACCATATATTGCATTTGACTGAAATTATACCTTTGTGCTAATTTCTATCTGATAACGGGCATTAGCGCAGTGGTTTAGCGTACAAGTCTGGGGGACTTGGGGTCGGCGGTTCAAATCCGCCATGCCCGAATATTGTTTTAATGAAACATAAGGGAATGAGGTTCTCCCTAATTGACATACTTCAAAGGCTGAAGCCTAATGCAGTACGTCAATTGAACTGCTTTAAAAGCTGATGACTTCTGCGATGTATTGAACGCAGATAGTGTCAGCTTTTCTGCGTTTTAGGGGGCTTATATGTTATTGAGCATTTCTTTGATTTTGATCGTAGGCATGTCTATGGGATGGATATGCAAAAAAATCAAATTGCCAAGCTTGCTAGGTATGTTGATTACAGGCATTGTACTTGGTCCGTATGTCCTTAATCTCTTGGACAGTAGCATTCTAAATGTTTCTTCTGAGCTACGTAAGATAGCATTGATCATCATTCTTACTAGGGCGGGCCTAGGATTGGATATCTCTGGACTAAAGAAAATAGGAAGACCTGCAGTATTAATGTGTTTTATTCCTGCTTCTTTTGAATTGATAGGTATACTCTTTCTGGCACCAAGATTGATGGGTTTAACAATGATGGAAGCCGCTATCATGGGATCTGTACTTGCCGCAGTTTCTCCTGCTGTGGTTGTTCCTAGAATGGTTAGGTTAATGGATGAAGGATATGGAGTTAAAGAAGGTATTCCTCAGTTGATTCTAGCAGGGGCATCTGTAGATGATGTATATGTAATTGTTTTGTTTTCAACATTTATCAGGATGATGCAAGGCGAAAAGGCATCAATCATTAGCTTTGTTAATATCCCAATTTCAATAATACTGGGCATTGCCATAGGTTTTTTCATTGGCTATTTGCTATCTATGTTTTTCAAGAAGATTCATATCAGAGATACGTCAAAAGTCCTTGTGATTTTGAGCATTTCTTTCTCTCTTGTTGTATTTGAAGACATGTTGACAACAGCAATAACATTTTCTGCATTGATTGCAATAATGTTTATTGGAGTTGGATTACAAAGAAATCATAAAGCTGTAGCAAAAAGACTTTCTGTTAAATATGGAAAGCTATGGGTTGCTGCTGAGGTTTTCTTGTTTGTTCTTGTTGGTGCAACTGTCAATATCTTCTATCTTGGCAAAGTCGGAGTAACGGCTCTAATCGTAATTTTGGGAGCATTGGCCTTTAGAATGATTGGAGTACTGATTAGTTTAATCGGGACAGGTCTTAAGAAAAAGGAACGTTTGTTTGCTATGATAGCATATATTCCTAAGGCTACGGTGCAGGCAGCTATTGGAGGAATTCCCCTTTCATTAGGATTTGCCTGTGGGGATGCTGTGCTGACGGTTGCCGTGCTTGCCATTGTATTGACAGCTCCATTAGGTGCCTTTGCAATAGATTTATCATATAAGAGGTTTTTGCAAAAAGAATAGAAAGTGTATAATGCGATTGCCTATTTTAACAGCTTTTATGTACCTTATTATATTTTTGAAAATGTGATATTGTGAATTAAGCAAAAGAACCAATGGATATAATCTTAAGTAAACCAATTTTTCTAGATAGATTGTTTTCTTTCTTATGGATTATTAATTGTAATTAAACTCCCAACTTTTGTTGTATAGAAAATAAGGCTTTAAGCTTTGTTTTGAGGCAAAACGATACAATTTTCTACTATGAAGCAGCCAGGTGTTACAAAACTTGGCTGTTTTTACTGTCAGTCC
>CAKQTE010000040.1 GCA_934276485.1 uncultured Spirochaetales bacterium
TCCTCCCTGGCTATCATAAAAGCTTGTACTCTAAACAAAGAAAATGATGTTTGGACTAATAGCAAGACGATACGTTTCTCTTTATTAGATTCAGCCAAAGCGGCTTAATTTAACCGCACAGGTCGAATAATTTTGTTGCAAGAATAAAAAAGCATACTTTATCCTTTTAGTAGCTAATTTAAGGAGGAGTGTTGCTATGACAACAAACGTGGGCGCATTGATTATTACCGGTGCGTATTTGATTGGAATGTTGCTTGTCGGATTTTTTGTAGGCAAGTTAAAGATCAAGAATAGTGAAGACTACATGGTTGCTGGAAGAAGAATGGGTGTCTTCATGGTTGCATTCAGCTTAAGTGCAAACAATATCGGAGGTGGTTCCACTACCGGTCTTGCCGGAAAGGCTTTTGGCACTTGGGGCATGAGCGCTATATGGTATGTTCTAGCAGCATCCATTGCTATGATTCCGCTTGCTTGGTTCGCGCCTAAGATTCGTAAGACAATGGCAATTACGATTCCGGAAGTCATCAATAGACGTTTTGGAAAAGGTTCTTCCATATTCTCAGCTATATTGAATATCCTAGCTCTATTCTGTCTAACATCAAGCCAGGTAGCAGCATCTGGTGCTGTAATCAATACACTAACAGGAATTCCATTGAATGTATGTCTTCTTGTTGCTGGATTGGTAATTATCGTATATACAACTCTTGGTGGAATGATTGCTGACCAGATTTCTGACCTCATTCAGTTCATTATCATATTGCTAGGCCTTGCTATCGCAACACCAATTGTTATTCATGGTGCAGGTGGCTGGGGTGCAATTGCCCAAAAGCTTCCAGGAGATCAGCTATCAATCGATAAGATTGGTTGGGTTGTAATCATTGGATATATCTTCAACTACTTCTGTACATTCCTATCAGGACCAGAGATGATCAGTAGATTTGAGACAGCTAAAGATGAAAAGACAGCAAAGATTGCATCTTTGGTATCTGCTGCATTGATGGCAGCAATGGCTGTATTCCCAACTCTTCTTGGTCTTGCAGCTCTCGCTATGGCAGACATCCTTCCTGGTGTTACAGGTGGAAATGCAATGATGATGGTAACAAATCATTTTGCACCAACAATCGTTACTGGTGTTATCAGCGCAGCTATCATAAGTGCAACAATGAGTAGTGCAGATAGTAACCTTTTGTGTATGTCTACAATGTTCATCAATGATATCTGGAGAACAACACAATATGGTCGAGACCTTTCAGATAAGCAGATTATCTTCGCAACAAGATTCTGTAATGTTGTATTTTGTGTTATTGCAATGGCAATTTCTCTATTGAAGGTAAATATCATCACAATGAATACATTCGCATTCGCTATTCGTTGTGCTGGTCCTTTTGCAGCTTACGGCTTGGGTCTTGTTATTCCTAGAGCTACAAAGCATTCCGGACAGATTAGTATCATAACAGGAACTATCGGAGTAGTTATTTGGCAGATTCTATCTGGTGGTGATTTCTATCTTGGAATCCTTCCTGTAGTATTTGGATGTGCTATCGGAACTCTAACATTCTTCATCGTCAACCTTGTTGAGTGGAAGATGGGTGTAGAGCCAGCTCCAACTGCATATACTGAAGAAGAGGAATAAGTTTTAGACTGAACTAAAGATGCCATGCTGGGTTTCCTATTGGGAATAGGCATGGCTTTTTTGCATCAAAGTAATTTGTTTTTTGAAACAATTATTGTTGAGAATGGTTATTGAAAATCAGTAAAATGATAGTAAGAGGTTTCATATATGCTTTATGGTTTTTGCACAGGCTTTGCAACAAAGCCTCTATTTGCACTTGAATATGATTTATATAGCGCGATAATGGCTTCTGGCTTTGACTATGTAGAGTCTCCTTTGATGACTCTAATGGAACTTGACAGAAAAGAGTTCGATGTTCATCTTGATATCTTTAGATCTCCTGTCGCATGTAATCTATTTCCAGGCTCCTTGCCATTATATACAAGTGATGAAAAGCAAATAGCAGAATACGTAGATGAAGCTTTTGACAGAATGAAAGCTTCTGGTACAAACAAAGTAATATTTGGTAGTGGTAAAGCTCGTAGCTTTAGCTCTATGGAAAGAAACGATGCATATAAGATCCTCATTAATATCACAAGAGATATTATTGGCCCTGCATCATCTAAAAATGGTGTATTGACTCTCATAGAACCTCTCAAAAGAGGGGAGTGTAATATTATCAACACACTCAAGGAAGGCCTTGCGTTTGTTAAGGATGTAGACTCGGAGAGCGTTAAGTTGATGGCAGATCTATATCATATGGAATCGAATGGCGAGAACATTGAGGATTTGAGAGATTGTTTGCAGTACATTCATCATATACATATCGCAGGTCCTGAAAGAAATTTGCAAGCAACGCTTTCAGATAGTTATATAGCACAAGGCTTAAGGATTTTGAAAGAAGAGGGTTACGATAAAGCTATTTCTTTTGAAACAGACTTGAATGGAGACATGGGAAAAGAACTATTCTACCTCAAGACATTGATGCAATAAGAAAGCTCCCGAAGGAGCTCTCTTATCAATGGATTTGATTTGTTAGTTCTATGAACTTTTTTCCATATGTTACGAAATTATCGTGGCGGACACTCTCGCTAGAACTGATATGAGAGTTATGGAAGACTACTGCCATATGAGGTTCCATAGAGTAGTAGCCTTTGTAGCCGCTCTTTTCCAAGTCCTCGACTATTCTTAGCACATCTCCTTTTCCTTCTCCTGGATAGGTGTAGTGCTCAACTTTGTCCTCTGTTACATAGCTATCCTTGATATGAACGTGAGAGATGAACTCCTTGACGTTTTGATAGAACTCATATGAATTCTGATAGCTATATGGATAACCACTTCTTACATCGATGTCGATAGGAGGGTTACCGGTATCGAAGACAAGGCGAAGACCTTTAACATTATCAAGAAGTCTTAGTGTATGCTCGTATGACAGTCCACCATAAGTAAAGCAATTCTCGTGAACAGGAACAATGCCAGCATCTAGACAACTAGAAACAATGTAGTTCATTCTCTTGAATCTCTCTGTTTCCATCTGGTCTGCTAACACTCTCTTGTTGCTATCTGTAAGAATGCTATAGCTCATTATTCTGATGTGCTCTGCTTTAAGCTTTACAGCTCTTTTTAGAGTTTTATCCAATAGAGTTTTAGTATCCTCAAAAGGGGAGAGTATGGACTGTCCCCAGTTTGCGATATTGGATCCTAGGGAGAACACTTTGATATTGTTCTCCTCTAGGCACTCTAGAGTATGATCAAACTCACTTTCAGTTAGATCTGCAAGCTGTTTTTTATCAACAGCACGTAGTTCGATGTTAGACCAGCCGAGCTCTTTCAGGGCCTCTACCTGTCCTTCGATTTTGTCAGCAGCTTCATCTGCAAATCCACCAAGTCTCTTGATATCTATCATTTTAATACTCCAATGGAAGCTTGATCGTCTTGCCGTCGTTATCACTTGACTTATAGATAGCTTCGATGATTTCAACAGCCTTTCTAGCCTCTATGCCATCGATCATTGGCTTTCTGTGATTTCTTACAGCATCAGCAAAGTCTGTTATCTCAAACTTATGGCCTTCGTATCCAAGAGTAGAAGGATCTCCAGCACCTCCGTTTTGAGCACTCTCAACACCGAGGTACTTTCTTCTGATCTCTTCATCTTCTGCAGTTGGGTTCTTCATCTCCCAAACCTTGAGGCTTTCCTCTTCCATTACGATGGTTCCCTCAGAGCCACAGATCTGGATACGCTTTAGAAATCCTGGCCAAGCACAAGTTGTACCTTCAATAACTCCAAGTGCACCATTTTCAAATACACATGTTGCAACAGCAGAATCCTCAACTTCGATTCTCTCGTGAGCGATGGTTCTGCATCTGCCAGAGATTTCCTTCACTGGTCCCATGAACCACTGCAACAAATCGATAGCATGGATGGATTGATTCATGAGTGCGCCACCGCCATCAAGAGCCCATGTGCCCCTCCATTTGCCTGAATCATAATACTCCTGACTTCTGTACCATTTTACCTGAGCATCTGCCATAGCAATCTTTCCAAGGCGTCCTGATTCAACAGTCTTCTTGATAAGCTCTGGAACAGGGAAATATCTTGAGTGGAAGATTCCTCCCAAAATTACATCCTTTTCTTCAGCAGCCTTGATGATCTTGTCGATACGCTCAAGAGTGATCTCTATTGGCTTTTCAACAAGAACAGCCTTTCCTGCGTTGATAGCAGCAAGTGCGCCATCTAGATGCAAGCCAGAAGGAGTTGCAATAGTTACAGCATCAAGCTCTGGATCCTGAAGGAATTCATCGAGGTTATCATAACCTCTGCAACCGAACTTCTCACCAAAAGCCTTAGCTCTTCCTGGAACTGGATCGTATCCTGCAACAACCTTAGAGCCTTCGATTTCGCTTATAGCCTTGGCATGAATCTCGCTGATCATGCCACATCCAATCATTCCAAAACCAATAGTTTTCATTATTTGCTTTCCTTTCTCTTTTCCTTAAGAGCTGAAAGATATCTGAATACACCAAGCTGTGATAGGATCATGAAACAGATAATAACAAAGAAGAAGATACAAATTGGGCGCTGGAACATAGGTGCAAATGAACCACCAGAGAGGTCTAGACCACGACGGAGGTTCTCATCACACATAGGTCCAAGAATTACGCCAAGCAAGAATGGTGCAAGAGGAACATCAGCCCAAGTAAGCAAGAGTCCAACAAGGCCAAATACAAACATTGTCTTGATATCGAATAGGTTGAAGTTGATTAGATAGGAACCAACAACACATAGACAGAAGATAATAGGCATCAAGATATACTTGTTGAGGCGTAGGATCTTTACTGTAACCTTACTCATTAGCTGTGCAAGTAGCCACATTGCAATGGATGCAAAGATTAGGTAAACACCAATCTTGTAAACTACGTCTGGGAAGTCTCTCAGTAGGAGAGGTCCTGGACGATAGCCATGCATCAATAGAGCTGCAAGTAGTACAGCAGCAGGAGCAGATCCTGGAACTGCAAGCGATAGAACAGGGATGATAGCTCCACCAATACATGCGTTATTACCAGTTTCAGCTGATGCAATACCCTTTACGTTACCTTCGCCAAATGCAGGATCTGGATTCTTTGTGAATGTCTTTGTTGCCCAATATGATAGCCAACCACCAACATCTTCACCAACGCCAGGGATAACACCAACGCCTACACCAATACATGCACTTCTGATGATTGCAAGTAGGTTCTTCTTGATGATCTTGAATCCATCTTTCATATGGAACTTGGATAGATTTAGAATCTGCTTGTTCTTCTCAATCTTGAAAGCTCTTACGATTTCAGGGAAACCGAAAAGACCGATCATGATAGGAATAAGCTGAAGTCCACCCATCATATTTACATTGTCAAAGCTAAAGCGAGGGAACATGTTGATTCTGTCGTAACCAACCTGTGCAACCATTAGTCCGATGATACCACTGATCCATCCCTTGATAGCCTTTCCCTGTCCTGTGATAGCACCACAGATGAGGATACCGAAGATAGAAAGGAGGAAGAACTCCCAGCTTGTGAACATCAAGGAAATAGATGTCAAAAGTGGAGTAAGAGTAAGTACGAATACTACTGAGATAAGTGTTCCCAAACAAGAAGCGGTTGTTGCAACGAAGATTGCAAGACCACCTTTTCCTTGACGAGCAAGAGGAAATCCATCAAGTGCGGTAGCAGCTGATGCTGGAGTTCCTGGAATATTCAATAGAATAGCTGACTGACAACCACCGGATACTGCACCTACATAAACACCAAGAAGTGCGATAAGAGCAGCTTCATGTGAGAAGTTGTATGTAAGACCAGTAAGTAGTGCGATAGCCATAGTAGCTGAAAGGCCTGGAAGTACACCCATCATCAAACCAGCAGCGGTTGAAAGAACGAGTGTAAATAGGTTGATAGGAGTTAGAACTGTTAAAAGAGCTTCAAGTACATATTGCATTTCTATATCTCCTTATTATGGTAGGATGGCTCTGAAGCCATACTGGAAAAGAACAACGATTACAGCCATTGTCAAAACTGTAATGATGATTGACTGCCACCACTTAGCAGCTCCTAGGTACAATAGGAGAACAATCATGAAGATTCCACCTGATAGGTAGAATGGAACCTTGAAGCTTCCGATTCTCATACCAACAAGGAAGAATGAGAAGATGAACATGATAAGCATACCAATGAGCATTCTGTAAGTATTAGGATCCTTGACTGTCTCATGGAATCTTACATTCATCTCATGTATGTGCGCTTTAATTGATCCTCCGAATCCCTTTTCCTTGTCTTTGATTGAATAGAAAGCCAATAGGAGGGAGAAGAAAATAAGAAGGATGCCCAAAACCAGAGGCAAAAAGCCTGGTGACAAGCTGAGTTCAGGTACATTATAAGGTCTGACTGTTGCGATCTTATAGATGTTATAGCCGCCGATTGCAACATAGATACCAAATACAAGTGTAATAACGGCAAGTATTAAGTCTTTTGTCTTTTTGTTCATAATTTAAATCCATTGAAAAAATGCAGGGACAACTACATCCCTGCATTATAATTAATCAACTCTTAGCGAGTGAAACCACATGTAGCAGGATCGTTAACTGCAACACCAGCGTCCCAAAGGATGTAGCAAGCGTTTGAAGCGAAAGAATCGAGGTACTTCTGGCTCTCTTCTCTGCCCATTGGGTTGACTACGAATGACTTTGTTTCGCAGAAATCTAGGAATGCCTGATCCTTAACAGCTACTGCAAATGCATCATCAATCTTCTTTAGTGAGCTCTCTGGGAGTCCCTTTGGAATCATGATACCAGTAACTTCACCCATTGGGATGTACTGTGCATCTGGATATGACTTCTTGATAGAAGGAACAACTACGCCAGGAGCAAGCTCGATATCTTCTTCAGCGAGAACAGCAATGCACTTAACGTCTCCTGAGATGATGAGGTCCTTGAGCTCAGCAAGAAGCTGTGGACATACGTCGATTTCGTTTGAAAGAAGAGCTGTAACTGCAGCTGATCCACCATTGTATGGTGTGTGCTTTACATCAGCGCCAGCGATAGCCTGGATGATCTGTGTTCCGAAGTGACCACCTGAACCGATTCCACCTGTACCGAATGTGATCTTTCCTGGGTTAGCCTTGATAGCGTTAACGAGATCTTCGATTGTGTTGTATGGAGAGTTCTTGCTTACACAGATAGCGTTTGGTGAGTATGTTGCTAGCCAAATGTCCCAATCCTTGTAAGTTTTCTTTGATACGTTAGAAGTTACTGGCATTGTTGTGAATGCGAGCATTCCATGACCAAGAATTGTGTAGCCATCAACTGGAGCATTAAGAACAGACATTGTTCCTGTTGCACCTGAAGCACCTGGTGTGTTTGTGATGTTGATCTGAACACCAAGTTCTCTAGACATACCGTTAGCAATTGATCTTGCTGTAAGGTCTGTTGTTCCACCAGCACCGTAAGGTACTACGAGGTTAATGTTTCTTGTAGGATAGTTCTGCTCTGTCTGTCCATTAGCGAATAGGGCTGTGGAGAGAACTACGAGTGCCATTGCGATAACGAATAGTTTTTTCATTAATCGACTCCTTATGTTTTTATATTTAATAGGCAAAACCTATTAGATTACTTAATTAGTCTAGCTTTACTACGACTTTCATGTATGAACCAGGGTTCTTCTCGATATCGATGATTGTCTCTGGTGCTTCTTCAATTGATACTGTCTTTGTAAGGATCTTATCCATTGGTAGCTTCTTGCTAGCAATGATCTCAAGAGCTTCCTCGAACTCTCCAGCGCTAGTTCTTGCGCCTCTGATGTCGAGTTCCTTCTTTGTAAAGATATCTGTAGGGAGTTCTGTTGGAACTTTTGGCCAACCTGTATACACAACACGTCCTGCATTGCATACAACATCCAATGCTCCTCTGATGCATGCATTTGCTCCTGTTGCTTCCATTGCACACTGAACCATCTTGCCACCAGTTATTTCTTTTACTCTTTCGATGACGTCTTCGGATTTTGAGTTGATAACATAATCAATACCACACTCTTTAGAGAAGTCAAGTCTTTCTTGAACTACGTCAACGATGATAGGAGTAGCTCCATAAAGCTTTGCTACAAGGGCTGCAAGGATACCAATTGGACCTGCGCCATAGAATAGTGCATACTCTCCCTTTGTGATCTTTCCTCTATGAACACCATGAAGTGAGATAGTAAGAGGCTCAGCTAGAGCTGCCATCTCCCAAGATAGTCCCTGTGGAATCTTAACAAGCATGTTAGCAGGGTGCTTATAGAATTCAGCCATACCACCATCTACGTGAACGCCAAGAACCTTAAGGTCCTCACAGCAGTTTGTTCTTCCGATAGAGCAAGCGTAGCAGTGGCCGCAATATAGATATGGGTCAACAACAACTCTGTCGCCAACCTTTAGTCCTTTTGGATTGTTTGAGCCAATCTTTACAATTTCTCCTGCAATTTCATGACCAATGATTCTAGGGTAGCTAACTAGCTTATTAGCACCTCTGAATGCTCCGATATCAGAGCCGCAGATACCTGCTGTATGAACTTTAATAAGCGCTTCATCTTCGTTGATTTCAGGAACTTCCCTGTCTACTACTTTTACGTCCCAAGGCTTTTCGATAAGAACACTTTTCATATCCAAATCTCCTTATAAAGAAATTATCTGATCCAAAACGTTTTTCTCGCGTTTGATCATAAATGAATTCAGGTTCGATGTGCTAACAGCAACACAGATGAATTTTTCAATGATGATGTCATGTGAATCATTGATTGTTTTCATGTCCCTTATCCCCTTGCTGTTATTCAAGAAAACGATTTCATCAGCAAATGAAAACATTTTTCTTGCGCTGAAATCGATTTCATGTTTAGAATAAAGTGTGTTTCGATGGATGTCAAATAAAATTTTAATAATTTTTTATCCATTTAAAAGGAGATTAGAATGCAGGCAACAATCAGTGATATAGCCAAGGAGGCAGGGGTATGTATAGCAACTGTTTCTAGAGTAATGAATTCCTCAGCGACTGTATCAAAAGCTACAAGAGATAAAGTTGAAAAAGCCATGAAGAAGTTTGATTATGTTCCTTCTGAAATCGCTCGTGGCTTAAAGAGCAAGTCTCTTAAGACAATAGCCATTGTTGTTAAAAAGCTTACAGAAAAACACCATATGAGGATTGCAGAGGAGATCAACAGACGATTTGCTGAGCTTGGATATGATGTTATGATCTTCGAAACCATTTATGAAAAAGAAGACAATATAGCATCGTTCTTGAAGAGAATGCTCAATAAGAATGTTGATGGAATAGTCTTTATCGGTTCAACTTTCCAGGTTTTGACACGCTTTCCAGAGCTTCCGGAGCTCTTTAAGAACACTCCTGTTGTTATTGCAAATGGTTGGATAGAAGGTACATATGGTTTGTTGGTAGACGAAGAGAAGGGAACTCGAGAGCTTGTTGAATACATCCAGAAGAGAGGCAAGCATAATATTGTTTTCTTCAAAGGCAATGATACTGTTTCAACACAAAACAAGATCAAGGGATTTAGATCTGTAGTTGGAGATGATGGTGTTGTCGTTGATGTTCTGGATACCATGGATGGCATTCAATATGCACTAGAGGTACTAAAGCCATTGAATAAAGGAATTGATGCAATTGTCTGCGAAGATGACAGCATTGCGATCAAGGTAGTATCAACATTAATGAGATCCGGTGTTTCCATTCCTGCAGAGATTGCAGTTACAGGTTTCAATGATTCAGGATACTCAGCGCTTGCTTATCCTGCGATAACCAGTGTTGACAATAAAGCTATAGAACAAGGACAGTTCTGTGCATCCCTTTTGGAACGCATCCTTTCTGGAAAGGAAGAGATTCCAGAGAAGAAAGTTCTTGAGGTTTTGGAAACTGATCTAGTCATTAGACAAAGTACATAAGGAGAGAAATGGAATGATTTTCGATTCAATTGAACGCTTAGGCGTATATGCAAAAGACGTTGAGGCCCTTTCAGAGGTTGCAGAAGAGCTAAAAAAGCATGATTACAAGGCGCTTCCTGCAGGGCTTTATTATACAGAACCAAATAAGATTCTTTTTCAGAATCAGGAATATGAGACAGTCTCTGAGAGTAAGTTCGAAGTCCATAAGAAATTCATCGATGTTCATATCGTATTAGAAGGCGAGGAGAACTACGAAGTTGCTAAAGCTCTCGATAAACTTCCAGATAGCTTTGAGGAAGATAAGGATATTGGTTTCTTTGATGCTACAAGAGATGGTGTTTTTACATTGAAAGAAGGTACATTTGTTCTTTCTTTCCCAAATGAACCTCACCGACCTCGCGTTAGCGTAGATGGAAAGCCTCATTTTACAAAGAAGATTGTTGTCAAGATTCCTTATTGAGAATAAATCCATAAAAAGAGTAGGAATTTGATAAGTAGGACTTGATTACAGTGCAATATCTTCGGATATTGTATGTTTGACTGAAAACCTTAAAAATAGAGGGTATAACTTAGATGAATCATGATCTGACAAAAGGCTCTGTGACCAAATCCATGGTACTATTTGCAATTCCAATGATCTTGGGAGATTTGTTGCAACAATGCTATAACGTTGCAGATACATTGATCGTAGGACAATTTTTAGGTCGCGATGCCCTAGCTGCTGTTGGTTCATCTTTTTCTTTGATGGTATTCCTGACATCAATTATCCTTGGGCTATGCATGGGCAGCGGAGCATTGTTTTCCATGCGCTTTGGACAAAGAGATGAGGATGCATTAAGAGAAAATATATCTGCATCATTCTTCTTTATAGCTATTGTTACGATAGTTCTAAATATATTGGCATATATCGTTCTAGATGGACTAAAAGTCTTTCTTAGAGTCCCTAGAGAAGTCTGGGGTGATATGCGGGAATACCTATTTATAATATTCATGGGAATCCCTGCAGTATTTCTATATAACTATTTCTCCTCATTCATGAGGGCAATAGGAAATTCCATTATTCCTTTGATCTATCTAGCGATCTCTGCTGTATTGAACATAGCTCTCGATCTTTGGTTTGTTATTGGACTTGAGAGGGGAGTTGGAGGGGCCGCTGAGGCAACTGTGATTGCCCAATACCTATCTGGAATAGGAATTGCAATAACATCCATTGTTCGTTTCCCTCAAGTTCGATCCATATGGCAAATTGGCACATTGAAAAGAAAACGCGTTAAAGAAGTTGTTTCTTTCTCAATGCTGACTTGCGTTCAGCAATCAGTAATGAACTTTGGAACTCTTATGGTACAGGGACTTGTTAATAGCTTTGGCGCTGTTGTAATGGCAGCATTCGCAGCTGCTGTTAAGATAGATGCTTTTGCATATATGCCAGTACAGGACTTTGGAAATGCATTCTCGACATTCATTGCACAAAACTATGGTGCAAAGGAAGATGGCAGAATCAAAAAAGGCTTGAAGAGTGCAGTCTTTATATCGATGGCATTCTGTATCTTAATATCTGTACTTGTATATATCTTTGCACGTCCTTTGGTGATGCTCTTTGTTGAAGCCGGTGAGACGGAGATCATAAAAGAAGGAGTTAGATACCTAAGAATAGAAGGTGCATTCTATTGTGGAATAGGATGCTTGTTCCTTCTGTATGGACTATATCGAGCATTAGCACATCCAGGAATGAGCGTTGTTCTAACAGTATGTTCTCTTGGAACACGCGTTGCACTTGCATACATGTTGTCCGCAATACCTCAAATTGGTGTTATAGGTATTTGGTGGTCTGTTCCAATTGGTTGGGCATTAGCAGACTGCGTAGGACTGATATATTTCAAGGTTAAGAAAGAGACATTGCTCTCTTGGAAAGAGATATAGAGATTGACGAAAGAAATATCCATAAAATCACATAAAGCGTGATAATCGATATCTATCTATGCTATATTTCTAGATATGCAACTCTTTGATATTGTTCCCTCCAATTTCTTTTCTATTCTATCTTCTCAAAATAAGCTTCTTTATGCAGAAGCTCTATTTGAGCTTGATAAATGTTTCAAGCTTGAGACTTCTATCTATCGTAAGCAATATATATCAGCATTAACGGAAAGACTTTCGGGCTTATTGGAAGGAGATGCGTTTCTTGATGAAGATGATTCATTGGTAGATGTAAAATCAAAGGTCAACTTCATCTATAACAAGCTTAAGGATACAGGATGGATCGAACCTGAGTTTAATGCCAAGGATGGCTTTGAAGAGATGATATGTATCCCAGAGTATGCATCAAGGGTGATATCAACATTAGTAGGTCTTACTGAGCAGGAGCAGAAAGAATATAGAGGATATGTGTATTCTACATACAGTACTTTAAAGGAAGCGAATAGCAACTCTCTTGAGTATTCATATACAGCATTAAATGAAGCGTATAAGAGAACACATGAGTTTGTTGAAGAATTGAAGATTGTTGATAACAATATCCGTCGCTATCATAGGCGTATTGCAAATCAAGAAGTAAATGAACTCTTAAAGGATCATTTTGATAACTATGAAAAGGAAGTAATGAAGATCATCGATCCTATAAAGACCAATGATTCTGTTTCAAGGTTCAAGCAATCAATATTAAGTATCCTTAACTCGTGGCGTGATGATGAGAATATCATAGAGCGTATAGCTAAGCTTGCATTGCAAGAGAAAGCTGCAGACAGATCCTATACGATTACTGATGCGCGAGAAGATGTGTTTTTCAAGATTGATGATATTATCAACATCTATCACAACATTGAAAAGACAATCAGAGCTATAGAAGAGAAGCACTCTTCATACACGCACGCATCAATAGAACGCATTCGATATAAGACAAATACAACACGTGATGTGAAAGGCATGCTTGCATACCTGATTGCAAATTCATCAAGTGATTTGTTTGATGAAATGTATGAATCGACGGTGAGTCTATCATCTGTTGGATTTATCTCAGATGAATCGAAATACAAGCTCTATAGAAATAGTACATCATCTGAGATCGTGCCATCAAAGATAGACTTTTTCCTAGATAGTCCAACTGTTATTGATGATTTCTTGGAAGAGATCAAAAAAAGGATATCTGTTGATGAGATAGATGCCTATATCAAATCCAGAATGGTCGACGGATATGTCGATACTGAAAGATTGAATATAGCAAACATGGATGAATATGTTCTTTTCATGCTTTCGACAATAAGAGCATATGAAAAGGATTGCCCATATAAAATCATATGGAGAGATGAGGCGATAGAGGTATCTGAATATACGCTTCCAAATATCCTATATTCATTGAAAGAGAGGGGTTGAATAAATGCTAGATGATTATGAGAAATTGACAGATTTGAATAAGCGTGAATTTCAGGATGTGATAAACGCTCTTATGAATCATAGCTATATCATCAGAAAACCATATAGCTTTAAGCAAAATGCAGATTCTCTAAATGCTGAATTTATATTCATAGAGCGTAATATTGATGTAATCAATGAATATTTGTGCCTTCTTGGATACCATGTAACACTTGATCAAGAATATGGAGTTGCATATTTCGATATCTATCCCGTTGAGTCAAGAAAGCGCCTCGATAAGATATCAACTCTCGTATTGTTTACACTAAGGTTGATTTACGAAGAAGAGAAAGAGAAGCTAACCCTATCGCAGAATGTTGGAGTTACAATTGCATCTCTATTGGATAAGCTTAGGACCCTTGGAATATCTGGAGAAAAGCCAATGCCTGATTCTGCACTTGCTCCAATACTAAGAACACTTGCAGACTACAATGTCATTCAGCGTAGCTCTAGCGACATTAGCGATAAGTCGAATGTTATTATCATAAACCCTTCAATTCTGTTTGTAGTTAATTATGGAGAATTGACAGAACTAGAGACCAAGATCAGAGAATCAAAGGAGAGCTCAAATGAAGAAATTGACCAAGCTATTGTTGACTAATTGGTACAACTATCAATTTCAGATTGTCGATTTTGATACTATCAACTTCATTACAGGTAAAACAGGTAGTGGAAAATCAACAATCATTGATGCTATGCAATTGGTTCTCTATGGAGACACTCGAGGGGCATATTTCAATAAAGCTGCTAACCAAAAATCAAATAGAGACTTAAAGGGATATCTTTATTGTGATATCGGAGACGATGGGGATGTTGGAACCAAATACAAACGTGATAAGGAAGTATTCTCGTCTCATGTTGCGTTGGAGTTCTTTGACGATGATTCAGGAAAATACAATGTATTTCTTTTTGTTGCAGATTGCCAAAAGGACTTGAACATTTCATATAAGTGGTTTGTTGTGACAGACACTCAAATTCCCTCAACAGGCTATGTACAAGATAGTACTCCAATGTCTATAGGTGTTCTTAGGCGTTATTTTGATTCAAAGAAGATCAATTATTCCATATATGACACCAATATCGCATACCAGAAAGAATTGGATGCGAGGATGGGATACGTAGGGGAGCGCTATAACACACTTTTGAGAAAAGCTGTTCCTTTTGCTCAAGTCGATAACATTGCATCATTTATTACAGAAAACATCTGTACTATCGATAACAATACAATCGATATCGATAAGATGGCTGAGGATATTCGCTCCTATAAGAGTTTGGAAGAAGCTGCAGAGCTTGCTAACAAGAAAATAGAAAGCTTGGAGAGAATTGAAGAAAAAGTCACCAGCTACGATGAAACAAAGAATGAAGAGAGAATCTACGAATATGTTATCAAGAATGCACTTTTTAATGAGCTGAAAGTACAGCTTGATGAAATAAATCGAGAATATACAGCGAAAATCAAAGAGAAAGATAGGCTTTCTTTAAAGCTCTCTGCATTATCATCATCAATTGAAGACCTGGGGCAAAAGAGAGATAGCCTCAATCAAGAGAAATACGCAAATGATAGCTTCAAAAGACATGAAGAGCTAAAGAAAGACCTGGGGCTTGTAAAAGAGGAAATCCAGCGCATAGAGTTTGATTACAATGCAAAAGTGGGTCAAATCAGGAGTGTTGCATCAAAGTGGATTGATTTCATTGTAAATAACAGTGTTAAACAAGAGCCTGAGTATACATACCAAGCAAAGGGCCTGGATGTATTAAATGCTTTTGATTTCAATGTAGGTGCATTAAAGAAAGAACTTGATGGCTTTTATGATTTCTATACACGAGAAATGCATAGCAAAGAGAGTGAACTAGCATCCCTAGAGAATGAACTTGATTCTTTAAGAAAGACTATCAAGGAACTTGAGAGTGGTATTAAGCCATATCCAAAAAAGGTCCAAAATCTCATTAATCTGATAAAAAAGAATCTCAATATAACACCAATGGTCTTTGCTGACGAAATAGATTTGAAAAATGAAGAAGATAGACCTTTTATCGAAGCATACCTCGCTGATAGGCGTTTCACACTCTTCGTTCCTAATGAATATGAAGAGATGGCATTGGAACTTGCTCGTAGTGTAGATGGCCCTGTGTCCATTGCATGTTTTGATCAAGATGTTTCTTCAAGCGTGAAACCAAACTCATTGTTCAACCTGTTGATGTTCTCCGACTCGCGTATCGAGAGCTATGGCAAGATGCTTCTTTCTGCTGTCATTCTTTCGGAGCATCCATCTCTAGACAATTCTCTATCAAGAGATTTAACACTTATCGAAAATGGCGCTTTATGGCGTTTGGATCCAGAGAATGCATCCTCTCCATTCATTGGAAAGAAATCCATTGAGCTAATACTCAATGAAAAAAAGAGAAAAGCAGAAGATATCGAAGAGATGATATCTCGCTTGAATGACGATGTTGCTGTATATCGAATGTTCCTGACAGAAGACAAAATCATTTCTCTAGACAGAGAGACTTTGATTAAGAATAGCTTTGATGAATACAAGTATTTAGATGTCCTTGAAAATAAGATGCATGCTCTTGAAAAAGAACTCTCATCTTTGGATATGGATTACATCAACAAGCTCGATCGAGAGATAAGCCATATCTCAGAGGAGATTAAAAAGAAGAAACAAGAAGAGAGCGTTATATTTTCTCAAATTGAAGAGATCAAGCCCCTTATCTGGCGTCTTGAAAACGAGATACCTTCTCTAGATGAAGAAATTGCTACTCTTGATAGCTTTATCAAAGAAAACTACGAAGAGTTTTGGATTCAAGAAGTTGGAGATGTTAAGTATCAAGAGATTCTATCACGCGATAGTAGTGCTAGTAGCAGAGCTCTTAGCGAGCGCTACGCACCTAGGCTTGTTGCTATCAAAAATAAGCTTGAAAGATATAAGCAAGAGATTGAATCAGATCACGCTGTGTATAACAGTAAATATCATGCATCATACGATATCCATGATTTGACTAACGCTAAATACAATGAAGAGCTAATCAAGCTGAAGGATAACGACCTTCCTGAATATATAGAGAAGATTGGGAGTGCGAAAGAAAAAGCTATCAAGAGATTCCAAAATGATTTTATCAACAGAATCAGAGGAAATATCGAGGATGTCGAATCCCAGGTTGCTGAGTTAAATAGAAACCTCAAGACATATCATTTTGGAACAGATACCTATCGATTCTCTGTTAGCCCTAACAAGGACTATGAGAAATATTACTATATGTTCAAGGACCCAGAGCTTCTTTCTGGAGGAGATACTCTCTTTGCAGGTTCCTTCAGGGATAAATACAAGGATGAGATGGACACTCTATTCATGTGTTTGATGGGAGAGTCCGAAAATATGGACGAGAAAGAGAGAAGAAACAAGGAAAAGCTGATCCAGACATATACTGATTACAGAACATATCTTTCTTTCGATTTGAATGTAACGAACGATAAAGGAGACACTCAGCGACTATCGAAGACTTTCTTCAAAAAGTCTGGAGGCGAGGGACAGCTTCCATTCTACATTGCGCTTCTCGCATCATTTTCCAATGTATGTAGAGTCAGACAGCGAACCAGAAACAACACAATAAGACTTGTCATATTGGATGAAGCTTTCAGTAAGCTTGATGGAGAGAGAATAAGGGAAGGAATAAAGATCTTGCAGGAATTTAATTTGCAAGCTGTGTTCTCAGCTCCTCCTGAGAAAGTTCCAGATATCGCACCTTTGGTTAATAAGACACTTATTGTCTACAAAGATGACAAACACTCATTTGTTCGGGAATTCCAGAAGGGCTAATCATGGATTACAAGTTTTATGTGCTATCAACATTGTTGGATAAATATGAAAACAGCGTACATTTCAAGCTCGTTAAATGTAATAGAAGGGTTTTCTTTGATTGCAGAAAGGACAAAGAGCTAAAGCATCTATTGGAATCAAGCGATGAGTATGAAGCCTTTGAAAAGGTGGTCAATCAACTCAAAGACGAACGGGTAATTACTGTTGAATACTTCAATTACAATAACCTAATTGGTGAGATTTCATTGAACCTTGATGATGATAGCATCAGAAAAGCTTATCGTATGATTGATAGAGAGCCTCTTCTTGATATCTTATTAGCTCTCGAAAAAGAACTGAAAGATACGATAGAAGTAGTACCTCTAGAGTCCCAAAACTATCTAAAATCCCTATTGGACAAAGTATTACATGATAGAAAGCTTCCACGTGGATTCAAACGAGACATAGAATTCAATAGAAACCTTATATCTGTATTCAGAGAAGCTGTTACGAATACAGATATTCTTACAGAGCGAGTATTTAGTATCAAAGTGCTTGGAGACAGTAAGATATTTGAGAATGAATATAGACAAGCTTTGATTACAATGTTGAAGCATATGTCAGACAATGAACTTATAGACAATGAGATTCTTGAAGAGCGGGGCATTGTCAGATATCCAGAGGTGATAGAGTTTGCAGGTAATATTGCTTTTACGCTAAAAGATGGCTCTGTTGTTGACTGCAGTAAGATGAAATGGGGTGCATATATAAACTCTGATATGATCAAACAGGTAATTGAGGCAACCATTTATGCAGATTCAATTTTGTTTGTTGAAAATAAAGCTAACTACTACAATCTTCTTCCTGCAAGAAAGGACAATGAGATTATTGTATTCCATGGCGGTGTGTTCAGTTCTATAAAAGGTAAGTTCTTCTCTCTTTTGAAGAAAGAAGGTATGAGCTATAGGCATTGGAGTGATATCGACTGGGGAGGATTTAGAATCTTTACGCGTTTGCGTGATACATTCTTTCCCCATTTGATTCCATATAAAATGGATGTAGAGACTCTTTTGGATAATATTGATAAAGCAAAACACATCGAAGATATGGAGTATATCAATATGCTTTCTGAGATGCTGAAAGATGAGAAATACAATGTCTTTCACAGCGTAATTCAAACAATGATTGACCAAAAGATAAGACTTGAACAGGAGTGCGTAGAATGAGTGTAAACACCTTGGATTACTACAATAACAATGCCGATGTTTTTGCTAAAGGCACAATAGATGTTGAGATGCATACTCTTCAAGATAAGTTTTTGTCTTACCTCGATAAAGGTAGCTTTGTTTTGGATCTTGGATGTGGAGCGGGGCGGGACTCTGCATATTTTCTATCTAAGGGTATGAGAGTTGAAGCTGTTGATGGCTCTGAAAAACTTGTTGAAATTGCAACTGTAAATACATCTCTTCCTGTTAGGCATCTGCTATTTGAAAACCTTGATTACAAAGATGTATTTGATGGCATTTGGGCATGTGCATCTTTGTTGCATGTTAAGAAAGATGATATTAAAGAAATCCTAAATAAATGCTTTATGGCATTAAAGGTGAATGGAATATTCTACTTATCTTTCAAACAAGGGAACTTTGAGGGAGAAAGGAATGGACGATATTTCAGTGACTACACTCTAGATGAAATTGAATCGATTCTTTCCTCTTTTGATAATAATATAGTCCTAGATGGTTTTATCACAAAAGATGCTCGTCCTGATAGAACAGAGTCTTGGGTTAATGTGATAGTAAAGAAAGTCAGGGGATAGTTATGGAAAAGGGGACATTGGTTTTCACAGGAGGAGATAGAGAAGAATCTCAATTGTTATCTTCTTTAGCTCATGACATAGAATCATCTGATCGTATTGAATTGATAGTATCCTTCTTGATGGAATCCGGTGTTCGTCTGTTGCTTCCATCCCTACAGAAAGCTGCAGAAAAAGGAGCAAGAATAACTATTGTTACAGGGCTATATCTAAATTTGACGAGTCCTTCTGCCTTGTTTTTGCTTCGCTCTGCGTTAGGCGATAAGATTGATCTACGTATCTATCAAGATAAGAATAGATCCTTCCATCCAAAGTGTTATTTCATAACCAAAGATGGAAAACGATCTGCTTATATTGGCTCATCCAACATGTCTTCCTCTGCACTTCTATCAGGTATCGAATGGAACTA
Source organism: uncultured Spirochaetales bacterium (assembly GCA_934276485.1). Lineage (GTDB taxonomy): Bacteria > Spirochaetota > Spirochaetia > Sphaerochaetales > Sphaerochaetaceae > Ornithospirochaeta. The sequence goes on from CAKQTE010000040.1 coordinate 19,441, forward strand.
TAAGTTGACAGGCGATAGTGATAAACAATCTCTTGATAGCTTCTATTCAGAGTTCGAAAACGTTCGTGATAACGATAGCATACCTCTTACAGACGATATGCTCTCTGCATATTCCAAGAGTTGGAAATGCCCTGAAGTCATTAAGAGCATCAAAGAAACAATAAGTGCTACAGTTGAACCAAGAGGCGCACAAATTGAAGCTCTGTATGCATTGGATAAAACACGAAGAGATGGTTATACAAAAGCTTTGATTTCAGCTGCAACTGGTATCGGAAAGACATATTTGGCAGCATTTGATAGTAAAAGCTTTAAACGAGTGTTATTTGTTGCACATAGAATCGAAATTCTAAAACAAGCCAAAGCTAGTTTTGAAAATGTCAGAGGAAATGCTTCTTATGGCTTCTTTACAGCAGATATAAAAGATAAGAATGTGGATGTTCTATTTGCATCAGTCCAAACACTGTCCTCAGGCGAATACTTGAATCCTAATTGGTTCTCTCCTGATTATTTTGATTACATAGTTGTTGATGAGTTCCATCATGCAGTAAGTAGTGCTTATCAGAAGATATTGGATTATTTTACTCCCAAGTTCATGCTCGCACTCACAGCAACTCCAGAACGCTATGATGGAAGAGATGTCTATATCCTATGTAATTACAATGTTCCTTTCTCAATTGATTTAAGACAGGCTATCAACAGAGGCCTTCTTGTTCCTTTTAGATACTATGGAATATATGACATGGTAGATTACTCTGGAGTAAGGATTGAGCATGGGCGCTATTCTGAAAGTGAACTCACATCTTTATATAAAGCCTCGTTAGAGAGAAAAGAACTTATCTATAAGAACTACATGAAATATAGAGGCCAATATGCACTCGCGTTTTGTTGCACTATTTCTCATGCAGAGGATATGGCAGAGTACTTTACTTCAAAAGGAATTCGTGCGTGTGTTGTTTGCTCCTCATCTCAAGGAGGATTGTTTCTAGATCGAGATGTTGCGATCAAAAAGCTACAGAATCATGAGATAGATATCATAATTCTCTGTAGATATGTTCAATGAAGGTGTGGATATTCCAGAGCTGGATTTGGTGATGTTCTTGCGTCCAACAGAATCTCCAGTTGTTTTCTTGCAGCAAATGGGAAGAGGCTTGAGACTTTGCAAAGGTAAGGAATATCTAACGATCCTAGACTTCATAGGAAACTATAGAAATGCAGGAAGAGTTCCCTCTTTGATAGGCGAAGAGATGGGAGAGAGTATGTCTCTTCATTCTCCAGATGCAAACTACAACAGTGCATATCGCTATCCAAAGGGATGTATCGTTGATTTTGAGCTTAAGCTATTGGATGTCTTTGAAAGAATGAGAAGAAATTCCTTGAGTTCAGCTCAAAGGGTTCTTGAAGATTACAAATCTGAGTACGACAAGATAAGAAATGAATATGATGTTGTTACTTTGATAGATTTCATCTCGTCTGTTGATATGGATGTGTTCTTGTCTGCATATTCAAATACATCATTAAGTGGAAAAAAGTCCCTGCCAAAGCTTTTGCAACATTTCTTATCATTCAAGAAAGAGATGAATGATCTAAATGATGACGAAAAGTCCTTGCTAGAAACTGTTGGAGAGAGATTTCTAAATAGAATTGGATCAATGAATATGGAGAAATCATATAAGATTCCAATTCTTTTGGCTTTCTACAACAATGGGAATATCAAGAGCGCCATTACAGATGACGATGTATATGCTAGCTATAGGGATTTCTACCTGCGGGATGGAAACTGGAAGGATTTGGAGAAAGGTAAGACTACCAATGACTTCAGATCTTGGTCAAAATCACGATATATAGCAGAGGCTAAGAAGAACCCTATAAAGATGCTATGTAGAACCGATGAGTTCTTCTATATTCCAGAAAATGGAAATGAGCTTCTAGCTATAGACGAAAGCGTGTTATCCTATTTTTCGAATCCAATGTTTATTAGACACTTCAAGGGAATATTGGATGCTCGATGTGCTTTATATTACAGAGCAAATTTCTTATCGAACGAGAACTAAATTTTATTGCTATTAGTGAGGATTTTATGAAAGAAATCAAAAGTGAAAGTGAGCTAACGTTTTTGGAAGCTACAAGCATTATTGTAGGACACGGTGTAGGATCAGGAGTGCTTGCTGTTCCATATCTTGCTTCTAGAAACTCATGGAGCCATTTTCTATTGATAATCGTAGCTGTATATCTAATCAACTTGCTACTGCATTTGATGATTGCAGAGTTGAGTTTGAATAATAAGGGTGGTCAATTCATTACTATCTTTGAGCAAGAATTGTTTAAAGGAAAGGTTGGTGCATTCTTCAGCTGGCTTTCATTTGGTATCATGGGATTTTCAGTGCTGGTTAACGTTGCAGGTTTCATAAGTGGAGGCGGGGCTGTATTTTCATCCTGGTTTGGTCTTCCTGTAAGAGTATCACAATTGTTGTACTATCTATTGGCAACATTGGTTGTATATATGGGCATGAAAGCTGTTGGAATTGCAGAGAAGATATCTGTATTTTCGATGGTTGGCGTAATTGGAATCATATTTGTTGCAGTAATGCTTGGAGACTTGAATCCTCTTCCTTCTTACTTTGTAGCATCATCAAATGTACTTGCATTGTATTCAATGGTTGCATTTGCACTCTCTGCTGTAATGAGTGTTCCTCAAGTTGTTAAGGGTGTTAATGGGGACGTTAAGAAGATAAAGGGTTCCATTGCACTAGGCACAGGAATCAATCTTCTGCTTGTTGTTGCAATTACATTCATGACACTTGTTGGAATGGGCTCATCAATTAGCCAGAATGGAGCATTGGTAGACCTTGCGGGAAAGCTTGGTGGATGGGTTGGCATCATAGGATATCTATTCTCGCTACTAGCTCTATCCTCATCTTTCTGGGCAAATACATTGAATCTAAGGGATATCATCAGTGAAAAGACAGGTTGGAACAACAAGATAAGCTGGTTTGCATCTTCTTTCCCTTGCTTGGTGCTTGCTCTCCTTGGATTACAAGGCTTTGTAGGATTTACCCGTCTTGCAGGAGTTGTGCAGGTATTAACAGGCATAGGAGTAATATGTGCATACAATATCTCACGTAGGCGTGTTGGGGAAAGCTTGATCTGTGGAAAGTTCGGATCTCTTCCATTCCAGATTATCGTTGTTCTAGGTTCTGTTGCTTCAACATTAGGTTCCCTAATAAAGGTGGTATAAGATGGATGGCTTTAATGATATATCAATAGATAGAGTTGCAAGCTCTATCTTGAGTTTGTTGGGTGTAGAAAGAGATAGTAATATGGCGCCTCCTATTGAAGATATAGTTGCAATAGGATCTTGCGATAGAGTCTTTATGTATAATCCTGATGCTATTGCTGAGTGGATATATGAAGCATATAGAGAGGACTTTTCACCAATTCTAAAGGATGCAACACTGAACCTAGAGATGCTATCGATGGTTCCACCTAAAACACCTGTATGCTTTGCTTCCATGTATTCAGGCCTTCTTCCTGATAAGCATGGCATACAGAGCTACACTAAGCCTGTACTGCAGTGTACTACAGTATTTGATGTCCTAGCTAAGATGAAAAAGAAGTGCGCAATAGTATCGACAGAAGGCGATTCTATATCAATGATATTTTTAAATCGTGATATCGATTACTTCATCTACAAGACAAAAGAAGAGTGTAATGATAAAGCCATCGAGCTTATCAAAGATGATAAGTACGATCTTATAGTCCTTTATAATGGAGATTACGATTGGGCAATGCATAGATTCTCGCCTGAAGGAAAGCGCACTCTTCGTGCTCTTAGAGAGAATATTGCAACATACGAGCGGATTAAGAAAGAAATCAAGAAAGAGTGGAAGGGCCATAAGACAGCGTTAGCCTTTGCTCCTGATCATGGTTGCCATAAGTGCTATGGATTTTTAGGAACTCATGGCATGATGATTTCGAAAGATATGAACAGTAGACACTTTTGGACGGTGCTGTAGCTTGGAGGAGTGTTATGTTTGGAAAGAAGACGATTGCAAAGATTATTATTGAAGGCACTATCGAAGATGAGGGAGAGAAATACTCTCAAAAGTGGCTTCTTGGAACGATCAAGAAACTTGAGGATAAGGATGATGTGATAGGTCTTATTCTATATATCGATTCTCCAGGAGGAGGGGTTTTCCAGTCTGATGAAGTGTATTTGGCTGTACAACACTATATTTCAAAGACAGGAAAACCTGTATTTGCATACTTTGCATCTCTTGCAGCTAGTGGTGGTTACTATATTGGCTGCAGCGCAGACAGGATTGTTGCAAACAGAAATACATTGACTGGTTCAATTGGTGTGATTTGTGGTCGATTCCTGGATGTCTCTGATTTTATCAATAAACATGGAATAAAAGATGAGATAATCCATAGTGGTAGAAACAAGACCATGGGACACATTGCAACTCCTGCAACAGAAGAACAGAAGGCGATCATGCAACGTATTTCAGATGAGTGCTATGAACAATTTGTTTCCATCGTTAGAGATAATCGTCATCTTTCTGTAGAGAAAGTCAAGGAGCTTGCAGATGGGAGAATCTACACAGCAAAGCAAGCAAAGGAATGCGGACTTATAGATGAGATCATGCCATTTGATGAGATGAAAGAGTATATGCTCAAGACTATTGGTAAGGAAGACGAGAAAGCTTCTGTTGTTGAATATAAATTCAAAGGCAAAAAAAGTGTTTTGCAAAAGATGCTCAAGGGACAGGCGAGTGCTACTTCTGAAATGATTTCGTCATATGCAAAAGCAAAGACTCCTTATCCTGCATATTACTTTGATGCTGAGCGTTTCGGACGTTGAGCATCGTACTTGTGTTTGTCATCTATCTTAATTTTTAACATTTTGTTATAAATAAAACATGAATGATAAAGATGATACATTGACAGTATGGCAAAGTGGTTCGATTATCACGGGATATGGAATAGGTGGAGGCGTTATGGCGCTTCCTTATGTTGCTGCGAAAGTAGGAGTGTTGGGAGCATTTGGCGTATTGACGCTGGCATTCATCTCTTCTGTGATTCTACATATCATGATCGCAGAACTATCACTTAAAAGTGGAGAAGATGGTCAGATCATTGCAGCATTCTCTCGCTATCTATTCAAAGGCAAGGCAAAGACATTCTTAACATATGCATTCTTTGTGATCATGGCATTGGTATTGGTTTTCAATCTAGCAGCGTATGTAGAAGGAGCTGCGGAGTTGATCTCTCCTCTCTTAGGTCTTTCTTCCTTTGTTTCCAAGCTCATATTCTATGTGCTTGCTGCATCTGTTGTTTTGTTTGGACTTAAAGCTGTAGGCGTAAGTGAATCAATAAGTGTCATCATTATCTACATTCTTATCTCGATACTTGCAATTTTCTCATTCATGAATATCAAGAATGATCTTCCTCTTAGCTTTGGAGGTGTAAATCCAATGCTAGCTTTCTTTGGCCTTTCGATGTTTTCATTCTCCGCATTCTTCTCTGTTCCTCAAGCGGTAAAGGGCCTAAAGGGAGATAGAAAGAAGATAAGGAAAGCTATATGCATTGGAATGCTAAATAACTACATATTGATCATTCTGGTAACACTTTCTGCATTGTTGTCATCTGTTGAGATTACTCAAGTTGCAATGGTTGGCTGGAGTAAGGGTATCGGAAGATGGGCAGAGCTTGTGGGAACAATATTCACTCTCCTTGCGATGCTCACAACATATTGGTCAATTTCCCTTGCTCTTTCAGATATCATACATGAGCAATTGAAGCTTGATTCACGACTATGTTGGCTATGTGCAACGCTTCCTTCTTTGTTGGTTACTTTCCTAAGTCTTGCTTCTTTCATGGACTTCATGCGTATTGCAGGAGGTCTTATTGCAATCATCGTTGCATTGATGGTTGTTCCTGCATATAGATGTTGCAGAAAGGAAGGTGATGAAAACCTTCTAGGGAAAGCTAGTGGAACAGCAATGGATGTGTTCATCATTGCCATGTATGTATTGATGGCTATAGGTAATGTAGTTGCAATATGAGTAGGATTCTATTTGAAAATGGAGTAATCCATAGTTTCAATTCTTCTTTCGACACATATACATATATGGGTGTTGAAAATGGAAAGATTGCATATCTTGGAAACACAAAGCCATCTGGATACAACAAGACAATAGATTTAGGTGGCAAGCATATAGCTCCAGCTTTATTCGATAGCCATATGCATATGTTATATACTATCGTGCTTGCATCTGGCAGTTTCACTCTTTCTGAGATTGTAGATAACGAGGTGTATCCAAAGAATGCAGAAGATACTCTCAAGAAGATTAAAGCCTTTGCTAGCACTCATCCAAAGAACAAGGTAATTGTTGCTAATGGCTTCATTCCATCTGCATTCTCTTCTCCTAGAATGCTCACACGCCGAGAGCTTGATGAGGCCGCTCCAGGAAAGGCTGTAATTGTCTATTCAATTGATGGACACTCTTCTTCGCTTTCATCAAAGATGATCAAAGAGCTTGGAATTGAAAGCGAAGATGGCATCATGAGAGGAGAAGCGCATGAGTTCATTCAAGGAAAGGTTGCGGATGTAATATCAAGGAATCTGAATTTGAAGCTTCTTGCATCTGGGATAGCGAATTTTCTTAATACTCTTACCTCTTATGGTATTAGGGGAGTATCGGCACTCGATGGAAACGAAGATGTCAAGAATGATGTTTTGACAAAAGCATTGGCTTTCATTGCAACAAAGCTTCCAATAGATATCTCGTTCTATCCTGAGTATCAGAACTATGACAGAGCACGAGAGTTTTTCAAGAAACAGAAGAATGCTCGTTGCGGAGGCTGCGGGGCTTGGGAGCTTGATGGTTCTGTAGGCTCTAAGAGTGCTGCATTCTATTCGCCATATCTTGGTAGCAAAGACTCTGGTCATACATATTACTCTGATGAGCACATCAATGCACAGGTAAGAAAAGCACTGGATGAGAATATCCTTCTTACATGCCATGCAATAGGACCTGCTGCGATAGATCAAATTGTTAATGCTTATTATCAGAACAAAGATGAACTAATTAAGCACAATGCACTATATAGAATCGATCACTTTGAATTTCCAACGCATGATGCTCTTGAGAAAGCTAAAGAGATGCGCATTGGAATTACAGTGCAACCAGGATTTTCTTATATCGATAAGCTTGCTCTTCATAGCTATGAAAAGTACCTGCCTGAAGAATCATTGTCACTAGTAGTTCCATTGAAAAAGCTCTATGACTCTAAAGCTTTGGTTCTAGGCTCTTCAGATTCTCCAGTGCAGGATTTGGATCCTTATCTTCAGATGAAGGGCATGATTCACTACTATACTGAGTCTGAAAGTCTATCTTCGCGCGATGCATATTGCACATATTCAGTAAATGCAGGAACTGTATTAGGGGAGGACTGGACCCTCTCTGTTGGTAATGATGCTTCTTTCAATATCTACCTGTCTAATCCTGAGGAGAATGAGCTTGGGCACAATGATTTGGATTCTCATTGGATTAAAGGAAAGAGAAGAACGAAGATCAAACATCCTCTCTTGTTCTTCTTTTCGTTGTTTCTAAGAAGAGGAAATAAGATTTAGAATGGAAATCTTCCTTTTCTAGTAAACCTATTGGGCTTGATTGTCCGTTCTTGTTTTGTGGTACAATCAACTTTTGAAGAGAGTTGGAGGATATCTTGAATATTTACGATATTGCAGAACTAGCAGGAGTATCGATAGCTACTGTTTCCAGGGTAATTAGTGGGAATGCTAAGGTTCGCCCTGAAACGAGAGCAAAGATTGAAGCTATCATGAAGGAGCATAACTATTCTCCAAGCATGATCGCTAGAGGTATGAACTCCAAATCATTAAAGACCATTGCTATTGCTGTTCTTAGTTTTTCAAACTCTCATCATATGAAGATTGCGCATGAGGTGTTGAGTGTGTTTTCCAAGATGGAATACAACGTCGTAATCTACGAAGCAGGTTCCTCGATAGATGATGTAATGGCATTTTTCAATAGAATGAAAGATATCTCCATCGATGGTATTGTCCTAGTCAGCTCTTTATTCAGTTTGATAGGCAATGATTATGATAAAGTGATCAATCTTCTAGGTGACATTCCTGTGATCATTGCAAATGGTTGGGTACAAGGCATGTATGGTGTTTTGGTAGATGAGGACGCAGGATGCGTTGATGCTGTAAACCATCTTGTTGAAAAGGGAATCAAACAAATCTATTACATCAATAGCAACCATACAGAAAGCTCTATCAGAAAATATAGAGGATACAGAAGTGCTGTGCTATCAAACAATCTAGATGAGCATTCAATAGAGATCAATAAAGGATACTCTGAAGATGATGTAAGGAATGCTTTGTCTAGAATTGATTTTGCATCTGGCCAAATAGGAATCATATGTGATGAAGATATTCTTGCGCTTCATGTTGTCAAATACATACAGAAGATGGGGTTAAGGATTCCTGAAGATGTATCTATCATTGGATACAATGATTCTACTTATTGTGATCTTGTGCTTCCTCATCTATCGAGTATCGACAACAAGGCTCATACTCTAGGGCAAAAGTGTGCTGAATACCTATCTATTGCATTAAAAGATGGCACTTTAGGCGATAAGCGAATTCTAGATCACATTAAGCCTGAGCTTGTGCTTAGGGGTAGTTCTATCTAGTTTGTATACTTAAAATTTATATCTTTTCTCTGATAAAACTCACTGTGGTTAAGTCTATAGTTTTCTGTAATACTTAAATACTAATATCCTGTTAGCAATACAAAGGATGTCTTTTGGGAGACATTTTTTCTGTATTCTTTTATTTAAGTTTTGTCAATTTATATTTTGACAAGTTATAAATTGACTAGTATAATTCAATCATGGACAGATTCATTGGCAGAAAAAGAGAACTTGAAGAATTAGAAAGACGATTAAGTTCTGATGATTTTGAATTCATTGTTGTTTATGGACGTAGAAGAGTAGGTAAGACAACTCTTATCGAAAAGGCTATTGATGGTAAAGCTTGTGTCTTCCTGCAAGCGACAGCCAATGATAAATACAACTTATCAGAATTATCTTTGCAGATAGGGGTTCTTTTTCCAGATTTAGCAGGTATGATTAACTTTAATTCCTATCAAGATGTGTTTCGCTTTTTTTCTATTAAAGCTAAAGAGGAATCACTCATACTTGTAATTGATGAAATCTCCTATATTGCAGAGGGTGATAACTCTTTCTTACAAATCCTTCAAAGCTTTGTTGATCATGAATTCAGAAAAACAAAGTTAAAGCTGGTTTTATCTGGATCTTATGTCCACTTTATGGAAAGCAATGTTATGGGGCCCCAAAGTCCTTTATTCGGAAGAAGGAGTGTTGCTATTAAGCTGGAGTCTTTCGCTATAGCAGAGAGTGTTTCTTTTTTTCCCTCGTGGAGTAGTGATGAAAAAGTAGCTGCCCATATACTTACGGGTGGTATTCCCTCTTATCTGAATCTAATTGCGTCTTTTGATAACTTGAAAGAAGCTTTAAAGAAGCTTTTCTTTAACTCTATGGGGCTTTTATATAATGAACAGCGAGTACTATTGAATAACTCTGTAAGGGCAGTAAGCAATTATGAAATGATTCTATCCACTATAGCCAGTGGAACAAATAAGGTTACCTTGATTGCAGATAAAACAGGACTTGATAAAGCCAATGTAAGCAGTCTATTGCACTCCCTTAACTTGATGGGAATCGTGGATGAAGTTGTTTCAATAGCACCTAAAGTCAGAAAGATAGGGTGGAGGATAGCAGATGGGTATTATGCTTTCTATTACAGATTTGTTTATCCAAGCCGTAACATGATAGAGAGAAATCTTTCTGATATTGTGGTTGAACGTACAATGCAGAATCTGAATGTATTTATTGGGCGTAGGATTGAAACTGATTTCAGAAACTATGTACTTGGTATAAGTGGATTTTTACCAGAACGATATGGCTTTGCTGAATTCGGAAATCCAATCACTCATCAGAATGAGGAAATAGATCTGGTTGCAATTGATAATGAGGGTAGGTATCTCTTAGGTGAATGTAAATGGAAGAGTGAAAAGGTAGGTGTTGATGTGCTTGAAGATTTGTTAAGAAAATCCTTATTGCTTAATCCTTCTGATTTTCAGTTGTATATATGTTCAAAATCAGGCTTTACAGATAAAGCTATTGAGTTTGCAAAACATGATAAGAGATATCATTTGATAACAGGTAAAGAATTGATGGAAAGTGTTTAAATTTTAGTTGAACAAAATGGAAAGTTGACATTTATGAAAATTTCTATTGACAATTCTCTGCCTTCGGGTGACATAATATTTATAGATGTAAGCGCTTACATTTTTAGTTAGCGCTTATTGCATTGCAATTATAAGAGGGGATACCTCAAAAGGAGAATAAGAATGAGAGTTTCTTACGATGAGCTAAAAAACGAGTTCAAGCGTGTTTTGGAATCTAGAGGATTTTCCTCTGAAGATGCAGATAAGGCTGCAAGCGTATTTGCAGACAATAGCTTGGATGGCATCTATTCACATGGAATCAACAGATTCCCAAGAGTTGTTGAATACTTGGATAGAGGATCGATTAAACCAGAGAATGTTGCTACTGTAGAGTGTTCTTTCATGGCATTTGAGCGCTGGAATGGTCATAGAGGCTTTGGTCCATTGAATGCTAGAAAGGCTATGGATAGAGCTGTAGAGCTTGCAAAGACATATGGAATCGGAGTTGTTGCACTTGGAAACAATAACCACTGGATGAGAGGTGGTAGCTATGGTTGGCAGGCTGCTAATCAGGGATGCATTGGAATCTGTTGGTCTAACACACAGCCAAACATGCCAGCTTGGGGTGGTGTGGACAAGAAGATTGGTAACAACCCATTTATCATTGCAATTCCAAAAAGCAATGGTCAGCATGTAGTTGTAGACTGTGCTGTTTCTCAGTTCTCATATGGAAAGATTGAAGAGTATAAGCTAAAGGGCAAGCAACTTCCTGTATATGGTGGATATGACACAAAGGGACAGCTTACAACAGATCCTGCTGAGATCGAAAAGTCTTGGAGAGTTCTTCCAATGGGTTATTGGAAGGGAAGTGGAATTTCTATCGCTCTTGATGCTGTTGCTACAGTTCTTACAAACGCTAACTCTGTTGCTAAGATTGGTACATTCGGAGACGAAGTAGGACTATCACAGGTAATGATCGCTATCAACCCAGGAGTTGCTAACACAACTGAGCTTACAGATAGCATCGTTGAAGAGATTGTAAATGACATCAAGTCATCTATCCCAGAAAGAGAAGGCGGTACAGTATTCTATCCAGGAGAGATCGAATGGAATACAAGAAGAGACAACCTTGAGAATGGAATCCCTGTAATTGATGAAGTATGGGAGAAGATCAAGAATCTTTAAACTATAGATGTTGTATTGGGCCCAGTCGTTTGCGATTGGGCCATTCTACTAATCTGTATTCAAGTTCGAAAGCTTTATCTCTAGTTCTAGCTCTTGATTGAGTTTTATCTCTCTATTGAGCATTTCTTCCTCATCTTTCAAAGATGGAACATTGCTCTGTAAGTAGAGTCGACTTGAAATGTAATGAGTTGATTTATCAACCTCTTTATTTCCAGAAATAACCTTGTATGCTAATGAAAGTCCTTCATACCCTTGTCTGAATGCATCTTGGTCGATAAGGGCATTTATAGTTCCATCTTTCATAGCAATAATGGATTCTCTGAAAGCTTCACTTCCTACAAATACTATGGATTTGGCTTTATCTGTATTTTGAAGGGTCTTTATGATTAATGCTGTGGTTCTTGCATTATTAGTATATATTCCTTGAACATAGTCGAAAGCAGAAAGAAAATCTTGAACGGTTTCTTGTAGCTTCTCGGGATATTTCTTAGATTCATATACTTCAATAACCTGTATCTTAGGATTTGAGATGTTCATTTGATCAAAGAAACCTCGAACCATGTTTGAATGGTTGTAAGCATCTCTCTTTGTTCCAATAATCAATACCCTTCCAAAATCCTTTATAACGGATCCCATGTATTCTGCTGCAAGACGTCCTGTTTTATATGAGTTAGCCATTATCGACATTGTTCGAGCAGAAGATGGTGCATCAGAAGATATTGTAAATACAGGGATGCCTGAGTTATGAAATCTATCGATTATATCCAAGAACCTGGATTCTTCCCAAACAATAGTTATAAGACCTTGAATCTTATTTGCATAAAGCTTGAGAATAAGCTCCATTCTCTCCAATTGATTTTCGATTGTTCCATCGAATGTAACTTTGATTACGCGAAGAGAGGAATCTCTTAACTCTTCTTCTCTTGCTGCAATACCTGCCCATATATATTGATAGAAATATTGATCTTCTCCTTCGGGAGCAGGAAAGAGGACTGCAATTGTTTGAGTTGGGGGTGCACTTGTTGACAGAGAACTGTAATTTAGATTCTTTGCTACTTGAACAATTTCAGCTCGTTTCTTTTCGCTTACTCCTTTGCTGTTTGAAAGAGCCTTATATACCGTAGCTGGAGCTACCCCTGTAAGTTTTGCAATATCCTGTAATGTTACCTTTCCAATCATGTTTGTGCCTCTAGTAAATAATAGCATAGGAAAAAAAGAAAAATAAAGAGAAAAATATTTCTCTAATTATTTAAAACTAGAAAATTTTAGAAAAAATATTTCTTGACATCGTGTGTTTGCGGACTTATTCTAGGCTCAAAGGAAGGAATAATATGAAAATTTCGCAAAAGTCTGGTTATCTTGATTTAATTAAGGATAAAAATTTCCTAGCATCCATCCTGGCTATAGTTTTTTCTTTCTATATGCTTGTTTCCACAACTAAAGCTTCTAGTGCTTATCCTTATGTCATTTTCTCTTTGATGATGGCTTTTGGAGTTTTGTTACTTGTTACTACTGTAGTTAAGAAAAACTATTCTTCAGTTGAAGCAATGTCCTGGAAAGAACTTTTGTTTATTGCTGTTCTTCTTATCAATCCATTCTTGGCTAAGACAGCTGGATTCTACGTATCAGCATTCATTGAAGTTTTTGTTATTTCGATTTTCATTTCCAAACAAAGAACAAAGAAAGTTATCTTATTCCTTTTGTTGTTCTCTGTTCTCGTTACATTGTTTTCCTATGTGATCTTCACATTTGGTTTAAGAATTCGCTGTCCAAAAGGAGCTTTATCGCTTTCCTAAATAAAAAAAGGAGAAAAAGGTATTATGAAAAGAAATCTAAGGAAATTGGTTCTTTTGTGTGCAATGTTGGCAATGGTTGCAAGTGTTTTTGCCTCCGGTCAAAGTGAAAGTGCAAATGATGTTTATCCATCAAAGGAAGTATCAGTAATCGTTATTGCAAACGCAGGTGGTGGTACTGATGCAATGGCAAGAGCAGTTACTGTTCCTCTTGAAACAATGCTTGGAAAGCCTTTTGTTGTTATCAACAATGGTAGTGCTGGTGGCTTGATTGCAAGTGAAGATATCTCACAGGCAGAACCTAATGGTTATACACTTGGTGTTTTCTCTAATACAGACGTAGCAAACTTCGCATATACAATGGACGATTGCTTGTTTGATGTCGATGATTTCACATATATCGCAGGACTGAACACAACTGGTGATGTTGTTATTCTTAAGAAAGGTTCTCAGTTCTCTTCACTTGATGAATTCTTGGCATATGCAAAGCAGAACCCTGGAAAGCTGACTGTAGGACTTCCTTCTCCAATCCAGAAGATGAGTTTGACACTTTTCCAGAATGGAGTAGGTGCAACAGTAACAGGTGTTGTTTATGAAGGTGGAAACAAGTTGTTTGCTGATTTGCTTGGTGGACACGTTGATGCAGCTATCTTAAGCGCAAAGTTCATTAAGCAGGCTGGAGAGAATAATCTTACAGTACTAGGTCTGATGCTAGATCAGAGATTGTCTTCATATCCAGAAGTACCAACATTCACAGAGCAGGGATACAAGATCGTAAACCCAGCAGTAAGAATGCTTGTTGGACCAAAGGGAATCAGTGAAGAAGTTGTAGCAAAGCTCGAAGAGACATTGAAGGAAGGCTTTACTGCAGATATGAAGAAGAATATCGAAACAATCGGAGAGGTTCCACAGCTATTGATTGGTGATGAGCTTGATGCATTCTTGAAAGAAGATTTCGAGATGAGAAAGGCATATTACGAGAGTCTTTAAGTTTTATTGTTGAGTTTATAGAGGAGGTTTCATTGTGAATCTAGTTTTGCAAGTTATGACAAATCTATTTAGCTTTAGTACGCTTTTAGTGAGTTTCCTTGGCGCACTAGTAGGTGTTGTGTTGGGAGCTATTCCTGGCATGAATGGTGGCATCGGTATTGCTGTAATGTTGCCTTTTACATACACAATGGGACCTGCTCAAGGCTTGTTGTTCTTAGGAGGAATCTACTTAGGTAGCTCCTATGGTGGATCTATCTCAGGTATCCTTATCAATTGTCCAGGGACTGCAGAGTCTGCTTGTACAACAATAGAAGGATATCAGATGACAAAGAGAGGAGATGGACAGAAGGCTCTTCACTATTCAATACTTGCATCAGGTTTTGGAAGCTTGGTTGGTCTTGTTGTTCTTTTGTTCTTCTCTCCTGTACTTGCGAAGATTGCAGTTAAGTTTGGTCCTGCAGAAATGATGCTTCTTGCCCTTTGTGGTTTGACAATCGTAGGAAGTTTGACAGGTAAAAATGTTGTAAAGGGACTTATTGCTGCTTGTTTTGGTCTATTTCTAGCAATGATAGGTGTTGATGATGTAAATGGAAGCATCCGATTTACATTCGGCGTTCGTGCTTTGAGAGGAGGTATTGGTTTAATTCCTGCTGTAATTGGACTGTTTGCTATTACAGAGATGGTAAAGCAGGGAATGAATCAATTAAAAGCTACTGACTCTTTTGAAAAGGTAGAGCTAAAGAAACAGAGTCTCAAGGATTCTATTAAACAAACATTTACAAAGTATTTGAGAGTGTTACTCAAATCATCTGTAATTGGAACATTTATTGGAATTCTTCCAGGTACCGGTGGTGCGATTGCATCCTTCCTTGCTTATGGAGAGGCTAAGGGTAAGGATAAAGATGGCACATTCGGCAAAGGAAATCCTGCTGGAATTATTGCTCCTGAAGCAGCAAATAACGCAGCAGTAGGTGGGTCTTTGGTGCCAATGTTGGCTTTGGGAATTCCTGGCTCTGCATCGTCAGCTATCATGTTTGGTGCGTTGACAATCCATGGACTTGTTCCTGGTCAATCGTTGTTCACCGATCATGCAGATATTATGTACACATTCATTATTGGAATGTTCATTGCAACACTGTTCATGCTTCTTATTGGATTAAGTGGAAACAAGATTTTTTCATCAATTCTTAAGATCAAGATGAAATATATCATTCCTGTTGTAATTCTATTCTCTCTAATTGGAGCTTATAGCGTTAACAACTCAATGAATGATGTCGTGATTGCAATCGTCTTGGGAGTCATTGGTGTCATTTTTGCTAGACTTGAAATCCCAAATACTCCTATTGTTCTAGGTTTGATTCTTGGTGGAATCATTGAAAGTAACTTTGTTAGAACAATGACTATTGTCAAAGCACAGGGAACAAATATCTTTGTTCATGTTCTAACAAGGCCTCTATGCATTGGAATTCTATTGCTCACAGTATATTTGATTTGGGCAAATGTAAGAGCTTTGCAGAAAGGAAGAGCTGTGCAGAAGAATACTGATATTAAACAGGATTTACGTGATGAATAATAAAAAGAATATAGTTTATATTTTATCAGATCAGCATAATCCTTTGATTATGGGAGCTGCTGGAGATAAATATGTAAGAACTCCCAATATAGATTCTCTCTATGCAAGAGGAACAGGTTTTGACAATTGCTACTGTGCATCTCCTTTGTGTGTTCCTAGTAGATCCACAATATTGTCAGGAAGATTGCCTTCAAAAACAGGTGTTTACAATAATATGCAGGCACTCTCTTCTTGCGAGGCAACATTCCCTGCTGCATTAACTGATTCCGGATACGAAACAGTATTGGCAGGAAGAATGCACTTTGTTGGCTGGGACCAGTGGCATGGATATGAGAAGCATCTTGTAGGTGATATTACTCCATGTTTTGTCGGCGGAGACAACGAAAGGGAAATCTATGGGGATTTCATGCGCTCTTCAGGGCAGAACATGACATCTATCAAGAAGTCTGGCGCTGGTAGAAGTGCTGTTCTTGATTATGATGAGGATGTAACATCCTCTGCATGTAAATTCTTAGAAAATAGAACAGATGATAGGCCTTTGTTTCTAACTGTCGGTTTCTACGGTCCTCATTGTCCTTATATTGCACCAAAGGAGTTGTATGATTACTACTATAATCTTCTTCCTGAGTTGGATTTCTTTGATAAAGAAGATAAAGCAAAGATGCATCCTGCAATTCAGAAGTGGTATGAGAATCGTAAGCTAGAAGTTACTCCTGGTGATGTAAGGAGAATTAGAGCTGCATACTATGCAATGGTTGAGTTGATGGATGGTTATGTTGGAAGAATTCTTGAGACTGTTGATAAAACACTTGGCTTGGATAACACATTGATTATCTATACATCTGATCATGGCGATAACATCGGAGAGCATGGTCTCTTCTGGAAAACCAATTTCTATGAAGGTGCGGGACGTGTTCCTGCCGTTGTAATGGAGGATGGCGGAAAAAGAAAGGGTAGAAGAATAAAGGAAAATGTATCCTTATTGGATATTGCTCCTACAGTTCTTAATTATGCAGAAGCAGAAGCTCTTCCTGAATATGATGGTATTGACTTGGGGCCTGCTTTAAGAGGTGAAGAACAGCTTGATGCAGAAAGGCCGGTAGTATCACTATGTAGTGATATCAAAGGTGATAACCCTAGTATGATGGTTAAATGGAAGAATTATAAATTCATTCGTCATGCAGGTTATAAGGATGTTCAATTGTTTGATTTGGAAAAAGATCCTAATGAAGTCAATGATTTGGGCTGTGATCCAAACTATGAAGAACTACGAACCTACCTAATGAATATTTCAAATCAATATTGGAATGAAGAAAAGAGCCTATATGAATTAGGTGTTGCAAAGCGACATTTTGCCCTGATGAAGAAATGGTTCAATATCGTTCAGCCAGAATTGGTTGGTGAATGGCGAGGCGATCCCGCAAATAATTATCTTGTCGATTAAGAGGTAGTTCCTCTTTGAAATTATAGTTCTGAAAGGAATACATTATTAATCCCCCCTTATGTTTTTGCCCAATTGGTCTTGTCCGTGATTGATTGGGCTTTTTTACTGTCTTTGGATGCATAAATATTCAGACACTCTGATGAATATTTATTCAGAAATGGGGTAAAAACACAGAAAAATAGAATTTTTATTAATTTTTTCATAAAAACTATTGAATAATATTTCATAAAGTATGTATATATATACAAGAATTCTTAAAAGCATTATTTAAGGAGTAGGATTATGAAAAAGGTATCTAAAGTTGTTATTTTGGCATTGGCATTTTTGCTTTTCTCTTCAACAGTTTTATTTGCAAATGGTGCAAAGGAAAGTGGTTCAGTATTAGCTAAGATCAAGCAGAGCGGAAAGCTTGTCGTTGGAACAGAAGCTCAGTATGCTCCTTATGAATTTAAAGATGCAAATGCAAATATCGTAGGATGCGATATGTTCCTCGCAAAGGAAATTGCTGATCATCTTGGCGTTAAGCTAGAGATTGTTGATATGGCATTTGATGGACTCATTCCAGCTATTCAGTCTGGTCAGATTGATATTAGTATTGCTGCATTCACAAACACTCCAGAACGTGCAGAAATTGTTGATTTTTCGGATATCTACGAAGAGAGCATTCAATATCTAGTTGTAGCTGCTGGAAACGAGGATGTTTATACTTCTGTTGATTCTCTTGCAGGTAAGAAAGTAGGTGCTCAGAGGGGAACATTGCAGTCACAGCTTATCAAGAAGGTATTTACTAAGTCTGAGCTATTTGAACTTGCAAAGTATCCAGAGCTTGCAATCGAGGTTAAGAATGGCAACATTGCAGGTTTGGTAGTAGATGCTGCAGTAGGTGATGCTATTGTCGAATCAAGTGATGGAAAGCTTGTAGTATCAAACTATAAATTCGATTCAAAAGAAGCTAGCTACGGAAAATCAATCGTCATCAAGAAGGGGAATGAGGATCTTGTTGCAGAGATTAACAAGGTAGTACAGAAGGTTCTCTCTGATGGTTCTTACCAGAAGGCTTGGGACGAAGCTGTAGCACTTCAGAAGGAGCTAGGACTCTAATATGGGATTCTTCGAGCAGATCTTTGTATTACTTGATAAGTATTCATTATTCTTTCTAGAGGGTGTGAAGAACACCCTTATCATAGCAGCTCTCAGCGTTTTGCTGGGAGCAATCTTTGGCACATTGATGGCTATCATGAGAATGTGTAAGATCAAGCCTTTAAGATGGCTTGCTGCTGCGTATATTGAGTTTGTGCGTGGAACCCCTCTTATGGTTCAATTGATGTTCATTTTCTATGGACTACCAATGGCAGGAATCACATTTCCTGATGTCGCATGGATTCCAAACTTCTCTCGTTTTATGGCAGGAATCATTGCAATGAGCATGAACAGCTGTGCATATGTAGCAGAGGTAATCAGATCTGGTATCCAGGCTGTTGATGATGGACAGATGGAAGCTGCTAGAAGTATTGGTTACAAGTATGGAGAGGCAATGCGTCTTGTAATTCTTCCACAGGCTATCAAGAACATCCTTCCAGCTCTTGGAAATGAGTTCGTTACTGTAATCAAGGAATCTTCAATTGTATCTGTAATCGGTATTGCAGACTTGATGTTCAGAACAAACGATGTTATCGCAGTTACATATAGAAGCCTTCCTTGTTTGGCAATTGCTGCTTGTATATACTTTATCTTGACTTTCCTAAGCAGCAGATTGATTGGCTTGTTTGAAAAGAGGATGAAACATGACAGATAAGAGCATTATTCAAGTAAAAGATCTATATAAGAGCTTTGGTTCCCTGCAGGTCTTGAATGGAATCTCAACAGAATTCAAGGAACAGCAGGTTGTTTCCATGATCGGTCCTTCTGGTGGTGGAAAGAGTACTTTCTTGAGATGTTTGAATCTTTTGGAAACTCCAACATCTGGCCAGATTATCTTTGACGGAGTGGACCTATGCGCAAAGAAGGTCGATATCAACAAGCATCGTCAGAAAATCGGTATGGTTTTCCAGCATTTCAATCTATTCAATAACATGAATGTATTGAAAAACCTTACTTCCGCTCCAATTAGAATCAAAGGCATGAGTAAGGAAGAGGCTGAGGCTAAGGCCGTAGACTTTCTAAAGCGTATGGGACTAGAGGACAAGGTCAATAACTATCCAAGTCAGCTCTCTGGTGGACAGAAGCAGAGAATTGCTATCGTAAGATCTTTGATGATGGAGCCAGAGGTAATGCTTTTTGATGAGCCTACTAGTGCATTGGACCCTGAGATGATCGGGGAGGTACTGGATGTAATGAAGGACCTTGCCAATGAAGGTATGACAATGATCATTGTTACTCACGAAATGCGTTTTGCTCGCGAAGTCAGTGACAGGGTCTTGTTCTTGGACGGTGGAAAGATCGATGAAGATAGACCTGCAGAGGAGTTCTTCTCAGATCCTCATAGCCCAAGACTCATTAGCTTCTTGGAGAAAGTTCTATAAAGCAAATAATACAACTTAGATAATCATATATATTCAGGCCTCTTAGCGGGGCCTTCTATTAAATACTTTTGTTTCGAAATATGGAGAAAACTATGCCAATATTGAGTGAAAGAGTAGGAACATTTACAGATTCTGTTATCAGAAGAATGACACGTATAAGTGACGCATGCCCAGGAAGTATCAATCTATCACAAGGTTTTCCTGACTTTGATCCTCCACATGAGCTACTTGATAGCCTAGAGAAAGTTGCTCACACTGGTCCTCATCAATACTCAATAACATATGGGGCTGAGAACTTCCGAGAAGCTCTTGCAAAGAAAGTAAGAAAATCAATGAATAGGGATATCAATCCAGAGACTGAGATTTGCGTTACCTGCGGTGGCACAGAGGCTATGATGTGCACGATGATGACAATTTGCAATCCTGGAGATAAAGTCTTGGTTTTTTCCCCATTCTATGAAAACTATGGCGCTGATGCGATTTTATCTGGTGCAACTCCTATATTCATTCCTCTTGAGCCTCCTACATATTCATTTGAAATTCAGAAAGTAGAAGATGGCTTCAAACAAGGCGCGAAAGCTATCATTGTTTGCAATCCTTCAAATCCTTGTGGAAAGGTATTTACTCGTGAGGAGTTGAGTCAAATAGGAGAGCTTGCTTTGAAATACGATGCTTTTGTTGTTACAGATGAAGTCTATGAACACATCATCTATGAACCATATAAGCATATTTCTGTGGCATCTCTTCCTGGTATGTTTGATCACACTATTACATGTAATTCACTGTCAAAGACATATTCGATCACAGGTTGGCGTCTTGGATATATCATAGGGCCAGAGTCTGTGATAGAGGGTGCAAAGAAAGTTCATGATTTCTTGACTGTTGGAGCAGCAGCTCCTCTGCAGGAAGCAGCGGTAGCTGGTCTTACGCTACCAGAAAGTTACTATGAAGATCTTGGACACCTATACACAGAGAAGAGAGAATACTTCTTGTCTGGACTAGACAGAATTGGTTTGAAGCATAACACTCCACAGGGCTCGTACTTTGTTCTCGTTGATATTTCAGACTTTCTAGCACTTGAACAATTCTCTGGTTGGACAGATTTGGAGTTCTGTGAATGGATGATCAAGGAAATTGGTGTTGCAGCTGTTCCTGGTTCAAGTTTCTTCAGAGAAGATGTAAACAATCTTATTAGACTTCATTTTGCCCGCAGCAAGGAAACGCTTAAAGAAGCTCTATCAAGATTGGAAAAGCTTGGTGCTTTGCTATAACGATTTTGCGTCTAATGATTCTTAAACAAGAGAATCATCGAGTAGAAAATCGATTATTCCTATATTTAGAATGCCTTGTTCATCGTACCAGCGTTTTCTTATATCGTGACGTACGATGATCTTGGGAAATGAATCTCCTGTCAATGAAAATGGCTTGTTTTCAGTGATTGCTTTCTCGTCAGATCCTAGAGCGTATGCTGATTGTATATAAGTTTTTTTGCCACCACGAGTTGCAATAAAATCAATCTCCCTTGCTCTCTGTTTAGGTTTCCCATTTCCATCTTTCTCATAGTCATAGACAATGCCAATATCTACAGCACACTCACGGATAATTAATTCATTGTATATGATATTCTCCATGATATGAGTCATCTCTTGCTGCCTGAATCCAATACGAGCATTTCTTAGGCCAACATCCTCTGAGTAGTATTTATTTGGGTAGTCAAAGTAGTTTTTGCCTTTAACATCATAGCGTTTGCACTCTGAAAACAAAAAGGCATCCGATAGATGATTTATATATGACTTAATTGTATTTAGTGATACAAGTTCATCTCCATTTCTTCTTTGTTTTGTATTTATTGCATCTGCAACTTTCGTAGGATTTGTCAAAGAGCCAATAGAAGAACAAAGAAGATCCAAAACAGAAGAAAGAACGTCTTCTCTTTTGATGTGTTTTCGTTCGACAATGTCTTTCAAATACACTTCTTGAAAAAGAGATTGCAAATAGTTCATCTTTGCACTTTCTGTTGTTCTTGAAAGGAGCAGGGGCATTCCTCCATAGAATGCATATTCATCGAATGCATCTTGTTTGTCGCCACCGACAGAATTGTAGTATTCAGAGAAACTTAATGGATGGACTCTGATCTCGTCACTTCTTCCTCTGAATTCTGTCAGAATGTCAGAGGATAGCATCTTGGAATTGCTTCCTGTTACATAGATGTCCAAATTGGGCAAGGATCTCAAATCATTGAGGGCATCATAGAATGTAATCCTTTTGCCATCTTTGTTGTATGGATTTGCCACTTCATCAGACATTTGAATCTCATCTACAAATAAATAGTATTCTTCAGATTTCCCTTCTACGATTGAACGCACGAAAGATGCAAGCTCCAATGGATTTCTATAGCGAATGTCTTTTGCTAGATCAAGTTCAAATGAAAGAATGTGACTTTTATCGACGCCTTGTTCTAGTAGATAGTTATAAAAGATATTGTGGAGAAGGTAGGACTTGCCACATCTTCTAATACCGGTAATAACTTTTACCTGTCCATCCCGCATGTATGAGATTAGTTTATTCAAATAGCAATCTCGTTTAACTTCCATAACAGCACTCCATTGAAATCTTCTCTAGTAAATTGTACTACATTTCAATAGAAAAGCATATTATTTTCTAAAAGACCGTAATTGTGATATAGAATTTGATAATTCCATTGAAAAGTAAGCAAGAAAACTTGCCAAGTTTTCAATGGAGATAATCTGCTACTGGGCAAGAACCGTATTTAGCCAATTGCCTCTAATTAATCTATATAGGAATATGATACCTCTGAAGCATAGTTCTATTGTCATTGAAATCCATACTCCGACAACACCGAATTGTCTTGTGAACAAAAGGACAGTTAGAACTCTTACGCCCCACATCGATACTAGGTTCATATAGAAAGGAACCTTGCTGTCACCAGCACCACGAAGTGCTCCGATAGCAACTATACTTACTGCAAATAGAGGCTCTGAGAAAGAAACAATCTTCAAGACTCTGGAACCAAGTTCTATTACTTCCTGATCATGTGTCAAAAGACCTGTTAAGAATGGTGCGAAATAGAATAGAAGGGATGCTGTTACAACAACCAATAGAAATGACATCAATACAGATAGATATGCAAAACGCTTTGCCATATCTTTTCGTCCTGCACCCAAGCTTTGTCCTACCATTGCAGTGGCAGCTGATGAAATTCCATATGCAGGAAGATAGCAAATACCTTCTGTCTGTACTGCAACGTAGTTACTTGCAATTGCGACAGCGCCCATGGATGCAACAACGCCAGTAAGGACTATCTGAGCTAGCGATATTGTGATTCTTTCTAGTGCAGATGGAGTTGCTATATATGCAAGATTCTTCATTGTGCTTTTCCTAAAATGCCAATCATCATCCTTCGTAAGCTTCAATACACCTTTTCCCTTGATAGTGAACAAGAACAATATGATCGCTGTTGTTGCCATCGCAAGTCCTGTTCCAAGGCTAGCTCCCTTAATACCCATGCCAGCGCCATATAGTGTGATTCCTCCAACTTCTCTTGTTTGATAGATGAAGATCAAATTGAATATAACATCCAGCACACACATTCCGATATTCATCAATGAAGGCAATAGGATATTGCCACTACATCTGAGAATCGATGAATATAGAGCAGATGCAAGCGAGAATGGCAAGAAGAGAGCGTAGATCTGGAAATAAGCTGTAGCATTGGCTCTTAGAGCTTCTTCTGCTCCCAACATCTTTGGTAGCCCAAATCCAATAAGGTATGCAATAAAGGCTAGAAGAATGCCGAAATACACATTGAACTTTATAGCTTGGCACAAAACAGAGCGTGCATCCTTGTTCTTTCCTGCACCAATCATCTGAGCAACTTGTACAGAGAATCCTATTGCGACTGCACTTGTGATTCCTCCAATAAGCCATGTGGAGGATGCTACAACTCCAATGGAAGCTGTTGCTTCATGGCCAAGAGAACCAACCATCGCAGTATCGATATAGCTCATTGCAGTATGAGCAAGCTGCTCGAGTATTGCTGGAGTCGACAGGGAAAGCACTAGTGCTATTTGTGTGGAAAGTTTTATCTTTGAGCCATTTCTCATTTCCTGGCTTATTTCTAACATCTTCATACTTGTCGATAGTACAGCATCTTTCATTCTTTGACAAAGAGATACGACAACTGCTTGTTTTTGTGTATCATTATCTAAGAGGCTTGTTTTGGAATTTTGGGAAAGAATAGCAACTAGTGATGCACCAATAGTCATATATGGAACCGGAAATGGTGCTGATATGTTTCTTGATGAGGCGGCTGCGCGTGGCATAAGAGTCAATGGCTGCTTTGCATCCGATCTCTTTGTGCGCTCAAGGACTTTCAGGGGATTCAAGGTTCTTTCATATAGTGATGCACGCCACATCTTTGGAAAGATGTTCGTTGTGTTGTGCTTTGGCACTCACGATCCTCTTGTTATTGCAAATATCCAGAGAATAGCACAGGAAAATGAGCTATATATGCCAGATTTGGTAAGAGATGATGAGGCCAATTTGTTTGATCTTAAATATTGCCAAAAGCATAAAGAAGAGATTGAATTTGCATATTCCCTTCTTGCAGACGATATGAGCAGAAAGAGCTTCAAGAGCATCATTGATTATAGGATCACAGGAGACATTTCATATCTTTTGGAAGACCAAGTAGATGATATAAGTGCGTGGAAAGAACTTTCGTATGATCAAGATGAAGTATTTGTTGATTGCGGAGCATACAATGGAGACACTATCTCTCGCTTTAAATCCATTGTTTCCTCTTATGAGGCTATATATGGCATAGAGCCAGATCGAAAGACATTCAAGAAGCTTGAGAGAGCAACAGAAGGACTGGACAATCTGAAACTATGCAATGCATTTGTATCAGACTATGTAGGATCAATTCCGTTTGTCAGCGGAAAAGGAAGGGGCTCTACATATTCAGCTACAGGTGAGCTAATTGATGTTGTGACTGTCGATTCAATCCTAAAAGGATCTCGTGCAACTTTAATCAAATATGATACTGAAGGCTTTGAAAAAGAAGCTCTAAAGGGGAGCTATGAAACAATATCCAATTATAAGCCGAAGTTGATAGTCTCTGCTTATCATAAGATCCAGGATATATTCACGCTTCCTCGTCAAATCTACGAGATGAGACAGGACTATACATTCAAACTCAGAAAATCCAAGAGTATCCCATATTGGGATAGCTGTTATTACATCTATTGATTGAACAAAAACTCTTTTTTCTCTATCCTCTTTGGTGCGGAGTTCGTACATTCCTGGAAATCCTTCGCATAAGAAAAGAAAACTATAAAGAGGAAATCAATGAAAGAAAAGAAATCCCTTTCATCCAATGACTACCTAATTTATTTGTCTGTAGTCTATGTCGTTATTGCAGTTACAATGAATATCTTCTGCATGAAGTCCCTGTCTTTTTCACTACCATTCATAGTTTGTGATGGAGGCTTACTAATTAGCTGGGGCGTATTCTTGATCTCAAATGTCATCGTAGAGGTTTGGGGAGAGAAAGAATGCGTCAAGATTGTAACATTTGCAACTGTAGTTACATTTGTGATCATGATAATCGGAAGATTGATTGTCTTTATCCCCACTCTTGATGAATACACAGAGCAAGCTGATGCCTTTGCTCGTATATTCTCAAATGGACCTAGGACAATAGTTTCCAGCGTAATTGCATTCTGGGTTGGAAATGTGATAAATGCACATGTAATCATGAAAATCAAGGCATCCATTCCAGAGAATAAGGATAATAAAGCATTGTTCTTCATGCGTTCTGCACTATCAACACTTGTAGGACAGCTTGTAGATAATGCTATTTTCATGGTTCTTGCATTTGCGCCAATTGGACTATCACTATATGAAATGGCTTGGAAGGATATTTCAAGTTCTGTTTTGTCAGGTACTGTGATAGAACTAGTAGTAGAAAGCTGTTTTGTACCTTGCATCACGATTCCTTTGACAAAGAAGATTCTAGATGTAAGGAAAAAGGAATCTAAATGCGAGTATTAATAACTGGAGCATCATCCGGAATTGGTAAGTATTGCGTAAGCTTGTTTATGCATATGGGCTACGAAGTCATTGGTTTGGATATAAAACCACAGACAATAGATGGCTACAAGCACTATATTGCTGATATATCAAAGAAGGAAACACTTCCAGATATTTTTGGAGTTGACTATCTGATAAACAACGCTGGAGTCCAGGCTAGCGTTGATGATATAGATGTCAACTTAAAGGGTACTATCAACGTAACAGAAAAATATGGCATACACGAAGGCATAAAGAGCATCCTCTTTGTTGCATCTGCGTCTGCTCATACAGGAGCAGAGTTCCCATATTACTCAGCTTCCAAGGGCGGAATGCTAGCATATATGCGCAATGTTGCGCTTCGCGTTGCAAAGTATGGTGCAACATGTAACAGCATATCTCCAGGAGGAGTAAAGACAGAGTTGAACAAGCCTGTCATGGAAGATGAGAAGCTTTGGGCTGATATCATGGCTGTAACGCCTCTCAAGCGCTGGGCAGAACCAGAGGAGATTGCATCTTGGATATATTTCCTGACTACAATCAACAAGTCATGCACCGGTGAGGATATCCTTATAGATAATGGTGAGACTCATCTCAATGCGACATTTATCTGGCCAGATAACGCTTAATAGCTTATATCTTCATTGAATATAAAAACCAAAACTTTTATCATTCTAGTAGAGAGGAGGCGTGTCATGCGTATACTTGTCACTGGTGGTGCTGGATATATTGGTACCCATACAGTTGTAGAATTGTTTGCAAAGAACATCGATGTTGTCGTCATGGATAATCTTGGAAACTCAAATCCAGAAGCTCTTAAGAGAGTTGAACAGATTACTGGAAAGAAAGTTGAATTTGTTGAAGGCGACGTAAGAGATAAAGCTCTTCTTGATAAAGTCTTCGAGACATACAAGATCGATGGTGTTATTCACTTTGCAGGAAAGAAAGCTGTTGGAGAGTCTGTTGCTAAGCCTATTGAGTACTATGACAACAACCTAATCTCAACATTGAAGCTTGTTGAATCAATGAGAGAACATGGTGTTAAGAATCTAATATTCTCATCATCTGCTACTGTATATTCAGCAGATAACGAAGTACCTCTACGTGAGAGCTGCAAGACTGGTTATTGTTCAAATCCATATGGTTGGACTAAGTATATGGGAGAGATCATCCTTTCAGATATGGTAAAGGCAGATCCAGAGTGGTCAGTTGTCCTTCTTAGATATTTCAATCCAGTGGGAGCTCACGAAAGTGGTCTTATTGGAGAAGATCCAAATGGAATTCCTGCAAACCTTATGCCATTTATCAGCAAGGTCGCTGTTGGAAAGCTAGAGTGCCTAAGTGTATTTGGAAATGATTATGATACACCAGATGGAACTGGTGTCAGAGACTACATTCATGTTGTAGATCTTGCTAAGGGCCATGTTGCTGCTGTTGATTATATGCTAAAGCATAAGGGTACAGAAATCATCAACCTAGGAACAGGAAAAGGCTATAGCGTTCTTGATATGGTTAAGGCTTTCGATCGTGTCAATGGCGTTAAGGTCAACTATAAGATAGCTCCAAGACGTCCAGGAGATCTTGCAACTGTATACTCTGATCCAAAGAAGGCCAAGGAGGTTCTTGGTTGGGAAGCCACTCATGATCTTGATGACATGTGTCGTGATTCTTGGGCTTGGCAATCAAAGAATCCAAATGGATATAAAAAATAAGATTTTAGATGAGGGATGGGCAATGTAGCTCTTCCCTTTTTCTTTATTGCTTCACATTGGTTTTGCATCTAAAATTCTACCTATGAAGAATAAATGGTTTCATTCCTTGTTTCGCAGAAGACTTCTCATAGGAATATTGCTCATAGCTCAGCTTTGGGCAATCTATTACTACATATCTAGCGATACCAAAGCATCTAGCATCATTAGTTCAATTCTCACAATAGCAAGCTATGGTGCTGTTTTGTCTGTTATTTCAAAACGGGAAAAGGGGTCCTATAAGCTCTTTTGGTGTTTGATCCTTGTTATATTTCCAGTCTTTGGATGTTTCTTGTATCTCTTTTCCGAGCTTGAGTCCTCTACATGGAGTACAAATAAGAAGTTTGCAAATACAGAGAAGAAAGGACGAGCAGGAAGAGCCCTTATTGAAGATGATCTGGATAAGGCAAAAGATGCAATTCCTGAATACATTACACAATTGCAATACTTGGACACATATGCAGGGTTTCCTGTGTGTGCTGGCACCAAGTGCGAATACCTAACTCCAGGAGAGAAGATGTTCGAAGTGCTTCTCAAGGAGCTTGAGAAAGCGGAGAAGTATATCTTCATGGAATATTTCATCGTACAAGAAGGCGTGATGTGGAATGCGATTTTGGATATCTTGAAAAGAAAAGCAGATCAAGGCGTCAAGGTTCGCATCATGTATGACGACTTTGGATGTTTCTTTCTTCTACCAAAAGACTATCAAAAACAACTAAAGGAATATGGTATTGAGTGTGGTGTATTCAATCCATTCAGACCTTTCCTGACAGTACTGCAGAACAATAGAGACCACAGAAAGATTACATCTATCGATGGAAAGGTTGCTTTCACAGGTGGTGTGAACCTCGCAGATGAATATATAAATGCATATGAAAAGCATGGTCATTGGAAAGACGCGGGCATAAAGATCGAAGGTAAGGCTGCATGGAGCTTGACTGTGATGTTTCTTGAAATGTGGCAGACTTGTAAGCGCATTAACGAAGACTACAGCATTTATTATCCATGGAAAGAAAAGGTTTGTGAGACTCCTAGTGATGGTTTTGTAGTTCCTTATGCAGATAGCCCTCTAGATAAAGAGAACGTTGGTGAGCATGTATACCTAAAGGAAATTACGGATGCAAAGCGCTATGTCTATATAAACACACCATATTTGATAGTCGATGACAGCATGATCTCAGCTCTCACTCTTGCTGCTAAAAGTGGTATAGATGTACGCATTGTCACACCTCATGTTTGGGATAAGTTCTTTGTCCATATGACAACGCAATCGTACTACAGGGATTTGATAAAAGGTGGAGTGAAGATATATGAGTACACGAAGGGATTCATTCACTCAAAGACATTCGTTATAGATGACAGAGTTGCAACTGTCGGAACAACAAACCTGGATTTCAGAAGTCTATATCTGCACTTTGAGTGTGGAGTAGTCCTTTTTGACAATAAAGCAGTATTGGAAGTGAAGGACGACTACTTAAAGACCCTAGAGGAGTGCCAGGAGATTACTCTAAAGGATTGCCGTTATGGATTTTTCAAGCGATTGATTCAGAACGTGATGAGAGTCATCGCGCCTTTGATGTAAAATCGTCCTTTGTGATAACCTATAGTTAAGAAGGCAATAAAATGGAAAACCTAGAGAAGATTGCAATGTTAATCGATGCTGATAACACTCAACTGATGAAGCTAGAGGCAGTCTTGAGAGAAATATCTACACGCGGACGTATTGTTGTTAAGCGTGCATATGGCAATTGGCGCAAGGATATTCTTAAAAATTGGGAGAACGAGTTAAAGCGTCTTGCGATAAAAGCAGAGCAGCAATTCGATTATGTCAGTGGAAAGAATGCTACAGATATGGCACTTGTGATAGATGCTATCAATATGCTCTACAAAGGCATATATGATGCATTTGTTATTGTCGCTAGCGATAGTGATTACACACCACTAGCAATTAACCTCCACGAGTCTGGAGTGTACGTAATAGGTGTTGGAGAGAAGAAGACACCGGAAGCGTTCCGTAATAGCTGTGACGAATTCATATTTTTGGAAAACCTAGAGGAAGTTGAAGACGAAAAGAAGAAAAAGACCAAGACTCCTTCCAAAAAGGAATTAAAGACAGATTTTGCATACGAAGAAGCATCAGCTAATAGTGATGACGATGACGATATGCTAGAGGTGCATAACCTACTTAGAATCGCTTGGGAAAGATTCCAGGATGACAATGGCTTTGTAGATATGGCAACTGTAGGACAGTACATAAAGAGGGCAAAGCCTGATTTCGATCCAAAGAACTATGGTTATGTGAAGCTATCACAACTTATAGAGGCATATCCATATAGGTATGAGGTCAGTAAACAAAAGGTAAATCATGGCTCATTGATCTACTATGCATATCGATGTATTTGAAAATCAAAAATTGACAGCTGAAAAAAGCAGGTGTAAATTGTAGTAGTTGATGGTCCCTTTCACAGGACCTCCATAAGGTGTTAATGCAACAAACTACCGTGAGTCTCGCGGCAAGTGTTGCTTTTTTTATGCCGTTTTCGAAAATATAAAAGCACTCAGAATGGAGTGCTAAAGGAGAAGAGTCGATTAAGACTGCGAATAAGACTAAATGATAAGGCGGTAGTGCAAGAATTTTTCAAAGGAGGTTAGTTTTCTTTTGAACTCAAAGCCTTATCATCTGCATCTACTTAAGAAACAAATGAAAACAATAAAGGTTACAAGAAAGCAAAAGCTACCGAGGAATTAGGGGGAATGGAATGATAAATCTATGTTATCCCTCGGTAGCTTTGTGCTTCTACTATATAAATCGAAAGATAGTAGATAAATTGCTTAAAAATTTTAATCAGAAAATAAATAGAACCGAATTCGGATTGAAAATAATTGCTTTATATTTATGAATTGTGGATTTTGTGTGAGAAAACGGCTTTTATGAGCTTTTCAGGAGTTATTGGTTTTTCTATTTGGATTAATCGATGTATATTTATAGATATAAGAAGTGGAGATTTAAGCTGTGTCGCAAATAACCAAGAAAGCTTTGGCAGGTGCTTTTAGAGAGCTTTTGGAAGAAAAGCCAATTTCAAAGATTACGATTTCAGATATCACAGATAGAGCTGGTGTTAATCGTCATACATTCTATTATCATTTCAAGGATATCAACGATATGATTGCGTGGACATTTTCCACGAAGATCAAAGAGCTTCTCGATGAGCATATTTGTTATGATAATTGGCAGAATGCGTTTGGTGTTCTTCTTGATTACTGCTCACAGCGAAGAAAGTTCATTCTTGCTGTATATCATTCCGACTCAAAGGAACATGTATTAAGGCTTTTCAATGAATGGGTATATACACTTTTGAGAAGAGTATTGGAAGAGCAAAGCATTGGAATGCATGTCTATGATTCCGATAAGGACTATATTGCACGATTTTATCAATTTGGATTTGTTGGAATGCTTATCTCTTGGCTGGACACTGGAATGATGGAAGATCCTGAAGTGCTGATTAAACAGCTTGCAATCCTTGCGCGCGGTGACCTCAAAGATACATTAATTAGATTCGAAGAAGAAACAATGAGGAAATAGACAACATTAGGAGTTTGTAGTCTTTTTTGCATATTGGAAAACTGTGTGTAAAAAGCCAACATGGCTATTTTGGTGTTCATTTAATCTGAAGATATATATCTGTACCCTTAGGTAAGAGGTACAGATGTATTACAGTTCAGGAAATTATGAGAGTCTATCGCATCCAGAAAAAGCGAAGAATATAGACTCCAAATCAGCATATATAATAGGTACAGGGCTTGCAGGTCTTTCTGCAGCTGCTTTCTTGATCCGCGACTGTGGCATGAAAGGAGAAAGAATCCACATGTTAGAGGAAGAACCTCTTGCTGGAGGTATATCTCCGGATTTAGAGGATTCGCAAGGTTTTGTGATCAGAAGCTCCAGTGTTATGGAAGAACACTTCGAGTGTTTGTGGGATTTGTTTTCCACGATTCCCTCTTCTGAAAACAATGGCTTATCTGTACTAGATGAGTTCAAGCTCATAAATGAAAAAGATCCAAATCAAGCATCTATAAGAACAACTACAGATAGATGCAAGAATGTTTATAGCAATGAGAAATACAATCTATCCAATGAAGCATTGCATAGCCTTATTAAGCTAATTCTTGCAAAAGATGAAGAGCTTGCTGATAAGCGTGTCAGCGATGTACTGGATGAAAGCTTCTTTTCATCAAATCTGTGGTTGTATTTCCAGACGCTTTTTGCATTCTCTACATGGCATTCAGCTTTGGAGATGAAGAGATTTTTATTGCGTTTTGCGCATCAAGCAGAAGGCTTTTCCAATCTCTCTAGCTTGAAATATGCAAAATACAATCAATATGAGTCCTTCATTCTTCCTCTTGTCAAATACCTTACGGAAAATGGAGTAGATTTTGTTTATAACACAAGAGTCTCGGACGTTAAATTCGAAATTGAGAATAATAAGATGATTGCTAAAAGCATCGCACTAGAGCGCGATGAAACAGAAGATTGGATAGGTCTTACAGAAGATGATTTACTACTTATAACAAATGGCTCTGCAACAATGTGTGCATCTCTTGGCGCACAAGATAAAGCTGCAGCAAGATCTGATCGTCCTAAGAAAACCCTATGGATGAGAATATGTGATGAGTATGGTAAGTTTGGATCTCCTGCAAAGTTTTTCTCTTGCGTGGAGAAAACTCGCTGGGAAGCTGCAACTATAACAACTCTTGATGAAAAGATTCCACAGATTCTAGAGAGCGTTCTTAAGCGAGATCCTTTTTCTGGAAAGCTAGTTACCGGTGGCCTTGTTACAATAAAGGACAGCTCTTGGCTCTTGAGCTTTGCATTCAACAGACAGCCTTATTCCAAAATACAAGCTAGAAATGAGCTTGTTGGTTGGATCTATGGCTTGAATCTAGATAAAGAAGGCGATTTCATACATAAGAGAATGTACGATTGCACAGGAACGGAAATCTGTGCTGAGTGGCTCTACCATATGGGTGTGGATGAGTCTGATATCATGAGTATGGCTAGAGAGAGTGCTAATACAATTCCTATCATGCTTCCATATATCACTTCTTCATTGATGCCTAGGACTTCTTCTGATAGGCCTAGAGTAGTTCCTGAGAAAGCGAAGAACTTTGCATTCATAGGACAATTTGCAGAAACAGATAGAGATGTGGCATTCACACCAGAGTATTCTGTCAGAACAGCTATGGAAGCTGTATATACTCTTCTCTCTATTGATAAAGGAGTGCCGGAAGTGTGGAGCAGCGCATATGACATCAGATCTGTTCTTGCTGCTATAAAAATGCTTTTGGATGGAAGAAAACTTGTAGACTTACATCTTCCATTTATTGATACATGTGTCATTGAAAAAACAAAGGGAACAGTAATCTACGATATGCTTGAATCTTATAACCTTATCTAAGGTCAAAGAAACTCCCCTTATTTAGTGTTTTGGGTAGAGGGCTGGAAACAGCTCTCTACCCATTAGTCTACTCTGAAACTTTCTTGAGGTTCTTGATTTTATTGTTGTATATACGAAGAAAGAAGAATCCAGATATCAAGATACTTGCAATCTCTGCAAGCAAGAATGAATACCATACAGCATTAAGTCCAAATAGCTTTCCAAGAATCCAAGCAGAAGGAATAAGGACAATAAGCTGTCTTGAAATTGAGACTATCAAAGACACGTATCCGGCTCCTGTTGCTTGATAGATAGCCATTAGAATGATGGATACTCCTGCAATTATAAAGTGATATGAGATGATCCTTAGGGCAGGAATCCCAATCTCCAGCATATGCTCTGATGCCGAAAATAGAGCAAGAAGCTTATCTGGGATAAATTGGAATAGAATGAATCCAAATGCCATTATAGCTATTGCAATTAGAACACCATCTCTCAATGTCTCATTGATTCTATGCTTGTCTCCTGCGCCAAAGTTATATGCAATGATAGCAACAAGTCCTGCATTCAGGCCAAAGATTGGCATGAATACAAAGCTTTGGAGCTTGAAGTAAACGCCAAAGATTGAAACTGCAGTTGCTGAAAATCCAATTAGAATCGAATTCATCAAGGAAACCATTATTGTTCCAATTGCCTGTGAGATAACAGCAGGGCATCCTACTTCGTAGATACCTTTGATGATATGCTTTCTTGGTCTGATCTCTCTGATCTTTATCTTGATAAAGTGGTTTCTCTTAACAAAGTAGAGAGCTAGGAACATGCTTATGAATTGGCTGATTACAGTTGCAATTGCAGCACCATTTACACCAAGGCCAAAGACAAAGATGAATATTGGATCAAGGATGATATTTGCAACAGCTCCTGTCATCTGAATAAGCATTGGATGCATCGAATCTCCTGTTGATTGCATGATGCGTTCACATGTGATGTCGATAAAGCATCCTAGTGACAGAATAATTACAATACGTGCATATCCGAGAGATAGTTTCAATAGCTCTGGGTCTGTTGTATATAGTGATAAAAATGGCTTTGTAAGGAATATGCCGATAAAAGCAAATACAAGCCAGGTTACAACAGCAAGGAAAATACCATTTCCAGCTGTCTCTTCTGCACTTTTATGGTCTCCTGCACCAAGTTTACGGCCTAGGTATGAATTCAGTCCAACAGCTGTTCCTACAGCGAATGCGATGATCAAATTCTGAAGAGGGAATGCAAGAGAGACTGCAGTTAGAGCTGTTTCTGATACTTTTGCGACAAACATTGAGTCAACAATGTTATATAGAGCTTGTACAAGCATTGATATCATCAAAGGAAGTGATATCTTCATAATTAATTCTGGTATCGGAAGATAACCCAAGATATTTTTATTTGAATTGTTTTGCATAGCACAATATCATTAACTAAAAAGGAATTAAATTGCAAGTATTATCAGCGGGAACCATTTTCATAATAGCGACTATTGAACGCAGGTGCCTTAATTCTATAGAATTAGAGCGTTGGAGATAATTATGATTGTTTGCAAATTCGGTGGTAGCAGTGTTGCTGATGCCAATCAGATTAAAAAAGTAAAAGCCATTCTTGAAAGTAATGAGGAGAGATGTATTGCAGTTGTTTCTGCTCCTGGTAAGCGCAATAAGGACGATGAGAAAATCACGGATCTTCTTTACCAGTGCAATGCAGAGGTTCAAAAGGGACTAAGCTGTAGGGATACTTTCAAGAAGATTCATAATAGATATATGGAGATCGCAAATGAGCTCAAACTTGACACTACATTCTTGTCTGAAGAGCTCGATAGCGTTAGACGCCTTATTGATGCAGGTCGTGGTGCTGATTATGCAGCATCTCGTGGAGAGTATCTATCTGCATATCTTATTAGCCAATATCTTGGATGGGAGTTTGTTGATTCCTATGATTGCATTGTAATAAATTCAGATAACACAACTAATGCCATTAGCTATGATAATCTTTCCTCTCGCCTCAATAGTGGCAAGAAATATGTTATTCCAGGCTTTTATGGAAAGACAGAAAGAGGGGAGCTGAAGACATTCTCAAGAGGTGGTTCTGATATCACAGGAGCTATTGTTGCTAGAGCTGTGAATGCTAGCCTATATGAGAACTGGACAGATGTATCTGGTGTATTCTCTGCTAATCCTGTAAAGATCAAGGATGCAAAGGTAATCGACAGCCTTTCATATCAGGAGGTAAGAGAGCTTGCTGAAGTAGGAGCTTCGGTATTCCATGAAGAAGCAATCGCACCTGTGGTTGAAAAGAACATTCCAATTTGCGTCAAAAACACAAATAAGCCAGAAGATCCAGGTACATTGATCTCAAATGAATTCACAGGAAGTGGTGTAAAGGGTATCTCTGTTAAGGGTGGGCTTTCGATGATCAAGCTCAGAAAGCTTATGCTATTCAAGAAGAGTGGAATGAGACATGCTCTTTTGACAATGCTTCACATCTTTGGCATTCGTCCTTGCTATAGCTTGTTTGGAATCGATTCAATCATTTGGTTCTTTGACTCTGCGATGGCTTCAGACTCTGTATGCTCTTCAATGTGTGAAAGAATCAAGATGGAGTATTCCTTGGATTCTTCTTCAGTAACAAGAGGTTATGCAATGCTAGGTCTTGTTGGTCCTGATATGGATACTTCCACAGACTATATCGATGCACTCATTGCACTTAAGAATGCTGGTATTGAGGTTGTAACTGTAAACTATGGTGCAAGTAATACTACTTGTCTAATTGGAATCAAGGAAGAAGATAAGGATAATGCATTGAAAGTTTGCTACGATGCACTATTCAGACGCTAATTAAGGCATGATTATTTATTCTTCATGACAAGAGGAGCTGGTATCGCTATGGTATTGGCTCCTTCTTCTTTATATCGATAAAGATAAATCGTGCTATATATAGATTATGAAATACATTACTGGTGCAATAGCTTTAAACATACCTTGATCTCTCGATACTACAGGCGATTGGCATCGCTTATCCATCGATTGGTCAAAAATGAAATTGGCAGACACAAAGGATTCTATCTTTGGCACATGGGGAATAGAAGAAGGCATATACATTCCAGAGCTAGATGGTAGCTATAATGTTGCTAACACGATCAGGGCCTGCTTTGATTTGATTGACGCAAAAATCTTTTATCAAGCGAGTTGTATGAATAAAGACTATATCGCGAATGATAAATACGATGACATTGTAATTGAGAAAGAATATGAACTTAAAGCTATTAAAACCCAAGAGGAGTGGGATAGGATAGACACCTTCATGCGGAAGGAATATCTATTAAAATGGGTTAATTTCAATAACGATAAGAATGTTTGATTATTCTAGATATGTAGAGACAAAAAAGATGCAGCTCGGAAGCTGCACCTTGATTGAAGCTATAGCTATTAGCGAATTCTGAGCTCTGTCTCGAGATCGAAGAATCTAGCCTTTTCCATGTTACAGATAAGAGCAACTGGCTCTCCAACTGTTGGAACAACGGATGGATCAATCTTACCAACAATGTTAGCACCATCTGTTGCAACGTAAACCTGAGTCTCTGATCCAAGTGGTTCAACAACTGAAACGTTACCGTTGATTGTCTTTCCATCCTGGCTCTGATGTGAATACTCAACATCTTCTGGTCTGATACCAAATGTAACCTTCTGGCCTACGTATGGCTCTAGGAATGCTGCCTGAGCTGGAGTAACTTCAAGTCTGAAGTTCTCTGTCTTAGCATATGTCTTTCCATCAGCCTTAACAATTTCCATTGTGATGAAGTTCATTGGAGGTGAACCGATGAATCCAGCAACAAACTTGTTGTCTGGGTCGTTGTAAAGCTCCATTGGACCACCAATCTGCTGAATAACGCCGAGCTTCATAACTACGATCTTGTCAGCCATTGTCAAAGCTTCAACCTGGTCGTGAGTTACGTAGATCATTGTTGCCTGTAGTCTGTGGTGAAGGCCTGAAATCTCAGCTCTCATCTGAACTCTGAGCTTAGCGTCGAGGTTTGAAAGAGGTTCGTCGAAAAGGAATACCTTAGGATTTCTTACGATAGCTCTACCAACAGCTACACGCTGTCTCTGGCCACCTGAAAGAGCTTTTGGCTTTCTCTCGAGAAGTGCCTCGATGTCAAGAAGCTTAGCAGCCTCTCTAACTCTCTGGTCGATTTCTTCCTTAGGGAACTTTCTGATCTTTAGACCGAATGCCATGTTGTCATAAACGGTCATGTGAGGATAAAGTGCATAGTTCTGGAATACCATTGCGATGTCTCTATCCTTAGGAGGAACGTCGTTCATTAGCTTTCCATCGATATAGAGCTCGCCAGAGGAGATGTCCTCAAGACCAGCAACCATTCTTAGAGTTGTAGACTTACCACAACCGGAAGGACCAACGAGAACAACGAATTCCTTATCTTTGATGTCAATGTTAACGTTATCTACAGCCTTAACACCGCCATCATAGATCTTGCAGATATTCTTAAGTAGTACTTCTGCCATCTGAATCTCCTTGTTCGTGATAATTTAAGTTTACGCCTCCCAAATTGCTCAAGTCAAAGAATATTTAATAAAAAAAGGGGTGTTTTAGCTTGAAAAATGGACAAAAAACGTGTTTTGATGACTATATAGACTTATTTAGTCAAAAAGAGGAAGCTATGCCTAAAATATATAGTGACGATGAGAAAAGAAAAATACGTGAAAGCTTACGAGAGGAAGCATCAAAATGCCTAGCTATATATGGCGTTAAGCGAACAACTGTTGATGAGCTTGTCACACGCGTTTCAATTCCAAAGGGAACATTCTATTTGTTTTATAAGAATAAGGAAGAGTTGTTTTTTGATGTGCTTGTAAATTTCTCATCTCGCATGGAGAGCCTGTATTTGCAAATGCTTCAGGAACTTGATGAGAATCATATTGTTACAAGCCTTACAGATGTTTTCTATCAAATGGCTATGAGATTCTATAAAGAGGGTATATTCAGGTTTCTTTCTCCTGGGGAGATGGAACTTGTAGTCAGACGATTGGATGATAAAGAGATTGTGAAAGCCGAAAGCATGAATGATGAGATTCTTCATAACCTATTTTCATACTTTGCTATTGAGGATGAGAATGACATCAAGGCATTCATAGATGGGTATCGAGCGATTCTATATGTGTTTCTACATGCAGACAAAATCCCTGATATAGAAAAAACCCTCCGATTCTTGATCAGAGGGCTTGTATTGCAGATGGTAGAATGATTATTCGTCATCCTCTTCTTTTTCTTTCTTCTCCTCAGGAAGCTTTTTGACAATTACTGTCTCTATCTTCCTGTCCTTGATTTTAGTGACATGGAATGAGAATCCATCTTTTTCGACTTCTATCTCCTTTCCATCCTCTGGGAAGGTTGAGAGGGTAGAGAGGACCAATCCTCCAATTGTGTCATAGTCATCGCTTTCAGGAATGTCGTAGACCTCAGTCTCGTCATTGAAATCATCGATGAGCGTGTCTCCTGTGACTTTCCATGTGCAATCGTCTATTTGCTGGACATCTGCTTCTTCTTTCTCATCGAATTCGTCGTAGATATTTCCTACGATTTCTTCCAATAGGTCTTCCATCGTAATCAGGCCTGCAAATTGTCCATATTCATCAATTACAAGAGCGATATGGATCTTGTTCTCCTGCATATCTGCAAATAGCTTATCTGCATGTATTGAATCTGGTACTAGGTAAGCAGGTCTTATAAGTTCCTTGAAAGGCTTTCTGTTCTTTGCAGATAGATTGAGAAGGAATTCCTTTGCAATGATGATTCCCTTTATGTCGTTGATGTCCTCTCCATATACAGGGAAACGGGAAAATCCTGTTTCCTTTATGATCTCCAGGATCTCACGCTCTGGAGTATCTTCCTGTATGGCAACAACGTCTCCATCACGAGTCATTACATCATCTACTGCGATATCATTGAAATCGAATACGTTCTGAATCCATTCCTGTTCATCTTCCTCGATAGCACCATGCTCGCCAGATGATTCGACCATCAATCGAATATCTTCCTCTGTTACCTTTTCCTCTTCGCCATCGGTATTAAGGTGCATAAGCTTTAGGATGATGTTTGTGCATTTAGAAAGAAGCCAGATCATTGGCTTGAAGAAGATAGATAGGCCTCCAAGTACACTGATTGCAGCACGAGCCCAAGCATTTGCTTTCTGCTGTGCAATGCGCTTTGGGACAAGTTCTCCGAAGATCAATGTAAAGAATGAGATTATGATAGTGATCAATACAACAGAGATTGTATTCAGAACTGTATAATTCCAGTTTAGTCCTAGTCTGACAAAGCCATCTGCAAGATGCTCTGATAGCTCATTTGCAGAAAAGGCTGCACCTAAAAATCCTGCAAGTGTGATACATATCTGGATTGTCGACAGGAAAGATGATGGATTATCGACCATCTTTACAAGCTTTTTGGCTACTTTATCGCCATCATCAGCTTCTTTACGTAATCGCGTTTGGTTTAATGATATTACTGCTATTTCAGTTCCTGCGAAGAATGCATTCACAAGAATCATTAAAATCTGAATTGTTATAACAACAGCTACTGACATTATTTTTCTCCTATTATTTCGCTTTGATTTAATGCATTGGTATCAAAGCAGGAGAAAATATTTCATGTTGCAAAGAGCTCCGTCTGCCGAAGGAGGAACCTCTTCTTGGGCCTTGTCTTTGCGTTTATTACCACTAGGGGCGTCGTCCACTATTTATCCTTTGCACATTCTTTGTGCGGTTTGAATATGTTATAAATATAAAAGACAGTGCAACATGCGTCAATATTATAGTCAAGTCAATTGAAAGTAAGAATCCTCACTGTCTTAATTATTCGACCTCGATTTCCTTTATGTTGAATTCGTTTCCTTGTACAAGATATGTGTGCTCACTTCCACAATGTGGACATATCTTTCCATATTCAACAGTAGGGTAGGTCTCTTTGCAATCTTCGCAATATGTGATAGCGGGAAGTGTCTCTACAACAAGAGTAGATGCCTCAAATAGAGGACGCTTTTTTGCACTCCACTCCCAACAACTTTGCAAATAGGACTCGATTACTGTCGAAACTTCCCCAAGCTCCAATACAACTTTATTTATTTTTTCAACATTGTTTTCCTTGGCCACCTTCTCAAGGTGGTCCATGATCGTAAATGTTACTCCAAGTTCATGCATGATGTTTCCTTGTTCTTATTTTGAATTCCACTTGTCAACTTCTCTAGCCAGCCACTCTGTCCAAGCGCTCATTCCTTCGCCTGTTTTAGCGCTGATAGGGAAGATCTTTGCATTTGGATTGCGTTTATAGATAAAAGACTGAACTTTCTCCATATCGAAATCAAAGTATGGAAGTACATCGATCTTATTGATTAGCACTGCATCGCAGATCTGGAACATCAATGGATACTTCAATGGTTTGTCATGTCCTTCTGGAACAGAGAGAATCATTACATTTTTGGATGCTCCTGTATCGAACTCTGCAGGGCACACTAGATTTCCAACATTCTCGAGAATTGCAAAATCCACATCTTCAATGCCAAGACCATATATGCCTTGTCTTGTCATGTCTGCATCCAAGTGGCACATGCCGCCTGTATGTAGCTGAATTGCCTTTACTCCTGTCTCTGCAATTGCTTTTGCATCTACATCTGAGTCGATATCTGCTTCCATGACACCGATTCTGTATCTATCTTTCAAGCGAGCAATGGTTCCTTTTAGCGTTGTTGTCTTTCCTGATCCTGGGGAAGACATCAAGTTCATTAGAAATACACCTTTCTCTTTTAGTTCTTTTCTCAGATTATCTGCTTGACGGTCATTGTCTGCAAATACGCTTTCCTTGATTTCAAGAATTCTAACTTCTTTCATTTGTATTCCTTCATAAGCAAAAGGCACCTTTGGTTCGGTGCCATTTGATGGATGTTTGTTTATTTGTTTTCAGCGTTTATCTTCTTGTAGAATGCTTTATCTGTATAGATTTCATCCTTGAAAGGATTTAGCTTGTTCTTCTTGATGATATATACCTGATAAGCAACTGCAGCTGCATTAGCGACTAGAGCGAGCAAGCT
This sequence comes from uncultured Spirochaetales bacterium, assembly GCA_934276485.1. GTDB lineage: Bacteria > Spirochaetota > Spirochaetia > Sphaerochaetales > Sphaerochaetaceae > Ornithospirochaeta. The sequence continues at coordinate 60,644 of CAKQTE010000040.1, forward strand.
CACAACGAAGAATGCTGTTGGATTATGGGTTGTTGGAACAGGAGCAAGACGGTCTGCAAATTGTGGAACTGTCATGATGAACATGATCCATAGTGCAAGTGTGTGTGCTCTATGCTGCAACCAGCATCCTTTCTTGATGAAGAATGCAGGGATTGTGCAAGACAGTAGCAAGATTACACCGCAATATACAGAGTGGTCTGAGATACAGTTATATGTATAAGCAAAGTTCCAAAGGTCATATGTGATGATGTAGATCCAATCCATGTCTGGCCACATCATGTCCTGGCTCTTCTCTTTTGAGATATAGATTCCTATCCAACCACAGATTAGGAGGATGTTCAAGATACCTGCAATACCATTCATGATATTCCATGGGCCTGACATTACCCAAAGGTTGTTCACATACTCACCAGCAAATGCATGGAAGCTATATGCTTCAAAATCACGGAATACAGCTTCACAGATATTGATTGCAAGAATCAATGGAGGAAAGCAGATTACCCATTTATGCTTTGTTGCATTTGGAATATATCTGATCAACATGAAGCCTACACAGCCAGCGAGTGCTGAATATGTCTTTGCCCAGTTGAACCAGTTTCCTGTTCCATACTCATTGCCTGGAGCACAAGTTGTTGGCCATACAAAGATTGTAAGCACAACAGGAACAATTACAAATAGTAATATTCCTCCCCATTTCTTAGTGCGTCCCAATTCATTGAGTGCGATTAGTACTACAAGAATGAAGAACATTATTCCCCAAGTCTTCATGTCTGGTACATTGTACAAAATTCCCATTTTAAGTTCCTCTCCTTAATTTTTCTTGAACTTTAATTTAATAGATTGCTTGATCATGTTTGGAAGAACGAACTTCAAACGGTCTTCATAAGGAACCATCCTGCTACAATTTGGCAGTTCCCTATGTAGTTTAATTGCATCGAATTCACACTTAGTTGTACAGATTCCACATCCGATACACTTGTTTGGGTCAACGATGGATGCACCACAACCGAGACAGCGAGCTGTTTCTGCCTTTACTTGTTCTTCTGTGAATACAAGTTTTGGATCACGGAAAGAGTGCTTTGTGTCGATAGAATGATCGATGCCTGGAATCTGACGGCTTGAGTTGTCATAGTTCTCAATCTTGATATCATTCTTGTCGAGTTCGATGAAATCATTTCTGTTTCTACCAATTGTAAGGCTTGAGTGTGGCTGTACAAAGCGGTGGATTGAGATAGCTCCCTGTTTTCCTGCAGCAATTGCATCGATAGCAAATGAAGGACCTGTGTAGACATCTCCACCAACGAAGATATCTGGTTCTGCTGTCTGGTAGGTGAGTGAGTCTGCAACTGCGCCATTTCCTCTGCCAAGCTCAACTTTGCTTCCCTTTAGTAGGTCGCCCCAGATAATTGACTGTCCAACAGAGAAGAATACGTGCTTGCACTCAATTGTCATAAGCTCATTCTCGTCGTATTGAGGATTGAATCTTCCGTCTGCATCCTTAACGGATATACACTTCTTCATTACGATTCCTCTTACTTCTCCATTCTCGTCAACGAGTACTTCCTTAGGACCCCATCCTGGGTTGATAGCAATTCCTTCTGACTCGGCTTCTTCAATCTCTTCATCAGATGCTGGCATAGTCTCTCTAGACTCCAGACAGTACATTGCAACCTTTGTCCCTTCGTTTGCGCAGCGCTTGGAGTCTCTTGCAACGTCGATAGCTACGTTACCGCCTCCGATTACAACAACGTCTCCCTTGATGTCATACTTTTCGTTTGCATTGATTTCCTTGAGTAGGTCAACTGCTGTAGCGCATCCCTTAGCTTTATTATTTGGAATTCCAGGAAGACGTCCACCCTGGCATCCAATTGCTATATAGAATGCCTTGTAGCCCTGAGAACGAAGTTCATCTAATGTGATATCCTTTCCAACTTCAACGCCAGTCTTGATCTCAACGCCCATTTTCTTGATGATGTCGATCTCTGCCTGGATTACATCCTTTTCAAGCTTGAATGAAGGGATGCCATATACAAGCATACCACCAGCGCGTTCATTTTTCTCAAAGATTGTTGGCTTGTAGCCTTTTTCTGCAAGATAGAATGCACACGATAGTCCTGCAGGACCTGCTCCAATGATTGCAATCTTTTCATCAAAGTGTCCCTTTGTTGAAGGAACTACCTTTTCTGGAATATATCTTGTCTCTGCTTTTAGGTCTTGTGCTGCGATAAACTTCTTTACTTCGTCGATAGCAACTGCTTGGTCAATTGTTCCACGTGTACAAGCATCCTCACAGCGTCTGTTACAGATGTGTCCACAAACAGCAGGGAGTGGGTTGTTCTTCTTGATAAGAGCAAGTGCATCCTTGTATCTGCCCTGTGCTGCCATCTTGATATAGCCCTGGACTGCAATATGTGCTGGACAAGCTGTCTTACAAGGTGCTGTACCTGTGTCATAGCAGTTGATACGGTTGGTATCACGATAGTTTTCATCCCACATCTCAGGTCCCCACTTCTTTTCAGAAGGGAGTACATGCTTTGGATATACAACCTTTGAGCCATCTTTTTTGCATAGCTTTTGGCCAAGCTTGACAGCTCCTGCTGGGCAATATTCTACACAGCGACCACATGCTACGCAGTTTTCTGTTTCAACTTTAGCTACATAAGCAGATCTATTGAGGTTTGGCGTATTGAATAGCTGGGAAGTGCGAAGTGCATAGCAGACATTGACGTTACAGTTACAGATAGCAAAGATCTTGTTCTCGCCATCGATGTTTGTAATCTGGTGAACAAAGCCATTGTCTTCAGCTTGTTTCAATATCTCCAATGCTCTTTCCTTTGTTACATAGTGTCCACCCTTGTTGGTTTCAACGATGTAATCAGCCATATCGCCAATAGCGATACACCATTCGTCTGGATCGTCTGCACATCCTTCTTCATATGTCTTTCTTGATCTTCTGCAAGAACATGGGCTTGCAGCATATTTGCCATCATACTTATCTAGCCAGTGTGATATGTGCTCGATTGGTAATGATTGGTTTTCCATGGAGATGGCTTTCTCAACAGGAATAACGTGCATTCCAACGCCACCTTCAGGCATGAAAGGAACAAGGCTTTCAAGCGCAATACGGCTCATACGTTCAAAGAAGATTCCAAGCTCTGGATGCTTTTCTAGCATCTTTGCATTCATGCATGAGAATTCTGCGCTTCCTGGAACGAAGATTGGCAATACGTATTGCTTCTCGTGCTGAGGATTTTCCCAATTGTACTCAACTAGGGCAACAGCAGCCATTTCTTCTAGTTGTTTTTCTAGATAGTCTCTGTCTTTACCTGTTACCTTGACCATCTGATCCAAGGTCTTTGGTTGACGAACGCCCATTTTTAATGCAATCTCTGCTTGTTCATCAGTGCATAGCAGTGCCAGTCCCCAATACTCTGGATCGTACTTTGTCATCTTCTCCAATCCGAGCTTCTTCTTTGCACGACCTGTCATCATCTTTGCGAGTTTTAGAACAGGTTCTCGTGTTTCTTCCTTTTCGATATATTCGGGATACCAGCCTTTGAATTTGTCTGCCATCGTACCTTACTCCTTTCCTTTGAATTACATTTAGCGTGAGTATTGTACCATAACAAAATTGGTTTTCCATAACAATATCAAATTCAACATATCCCGTCATTTGCTTAGTTTGTCAGTGGATAATGAGGTTTATCTTTTCTGGAATAATATTCGTTAAAGTATGTTAGTTAGTATTATTTCGGCAGTAATTATTAAAAACTGCCGAAATAATAATCTGAAGCAAAATCAATCAATTCTATTGTGTTCCTACAAGTTATCGTAGCTATTTTCTTAGGAAATCTGATGGGATTATTGTTTAGAGCTTTTGTAGTCTCTGTTTAAGTCGTGTTGTCTTTTAGATTATTTAGAGTTCTTAGTGGCTCTATATTGTTTATGGTAGTCGAATGATGGTCATCATGCTGTCATTGATATTGAAAAGTGTATTATTTCTAGTCTCGAACAAGATTCTGTTTGCTAATATGTCAGCTCCTCTAACAAGGGTTGTTGTTTCTGAATTGCAATAGTTGATAGTTATATCTGCAAGGTTTCTTGCAATTGGTTTGAAATCATAAGATGAAATATACATACCATATTTGAATTCATTGTATAAGGAATCCCTTAAGCGATACTTTCCGTTTGTAGCCCTGCTATGTTCATCCACATAGCATTTTATTTCTAGTTCCTCATCTAGATCTATTGCTCCGCTTGAATTCATGGCATTGAGAGAAGCCTTAACACCTCTTTTAAATGCATAATCAAGAAATCTTTGTTTTGCTTGAGGAGAGGCAAAATCTACATTCATAAGTTTTTTCAAATCTATTATCACAGCAAATTTGTAGCAATCTTTAATAATCCTATAGAGCTTGCGTTTATCATCGTTATTAAGATAATAGGCTTTTAGCTCTGGTAGATTCTTGTATTTTTTTGACTTTCTTAAGTTCTTTTCGGCTTGTAGATATTCTCTCGTCAAAGAAGAAGCCTTGTCCTGTCCTACGCAGACAATACCTCCATAAACGAAGATGTCATGATGGTGCTTATCGAAGACTCCAGATTCATCAGAATAGATATAAATAGATTTCATACTTGGCCTCAAAAAAAAAGAACCACCAATTGGTGGCTCCTCCCAAGGAGGGCGATGCCAGCACATGACATTTAAGTGATCTACTCGCTACCTCCGAGGTGTATAGTGACAATTGCCCTACAACTAAATGGTAGTTGAAGAGAATACAGTCGTCAAGGCTCAAGATATATAAAAATGATTAGCCAGTGCGTTTGTATTCTCTGTTTTAAGTCTTGCTGTCTTTAGATAAAATAAGCGGATGACGGGAATCGAACCCGCATTTCGAGCTTGGGAAGCTCACGTAATAGCCACTATACAACATCCGCGATACTTTATGATATTATAGAAGAAACGGATCAATATTCAATATCGATGTTCTGATTTATTCAAGCGAGGATATAAATGAAAACTATTGAGATCATACCTGTTGTTAAAGATTATGAATGGGGCAATGCTGATTATATTCCTTCTCTTATTGGTGGATTTACAGGAAAAGCTCAAGCTGAGCTTTGGATGGGAACCCATCCATTAGGAGAAGCTACACTCAAAAATGGAGAGAAGCTTTCTAGCTATCTTGAAAAGCATCAAGATGTGGTTGGAGCAGATAAGCTTCCTTTACTGTTTAAGATCCTTGCGATAGATTCTCCTTTGTCATTGCAATGTCATCCTAATATCAAGCAAGCAAGAGAAGGCTGGGCGCGAGAAGAGAAGCTTAGAGCCAGAGGCGAGGGCGTTAACTATCAAGATGATAATGAAAAGGAAGAAGTGATAGCAGCTTTGTCTCCTATCACAGCTATGTGTGGTTTTAGGGCTTTTGATGAGATATGCGCCAATCTTAAGTCCTTGATTCCTTCTTCCTATTATAAATATCTTAAGGATGCAAAAAATAACAAGGATCTGTTCTTCGCTCTATATGATCTAAAGGATAGCGAGAAGAATGATTTGCTTGTTGAATTCAGAACAGCTTTGGAGCTTCTTCCTGAAAGCTCTTGGAATGGAAGCTTTATGACTGCTAAGGGTATCTCTCTAAAGTGCTTCAAAATGTATCCTGGAGACATTGGTGTTGTTTTCCCATTCATTCTGAATGTTGTAAATCTCCGTATTGGAGAAGCTCTATACCTAAAGCCAGGAACACTACATGCATATGTATATGGAAATGGCGTTGAATTGATGAGTGCTTCTGACAATGTACTTCGTGGAGGACTCACAAGTAAGCGCATGGATCTAGAAGAGCTTGGAAGGATCATGAGCTTTGACTCTGAAGAGATCAAGAAAAGTGCAATCTCATATGACTCCTTTGGTCGTAAGTGCTATGACACACCTTCAAGTGTCTTCAAGCTTATGGAAGCATCTAGCGGAGACTATAAGATCACACAAAGCGCTTGCATGATACTTCTTGTGACAGAAGGAAAGGCGCAGATTAGGGAAGAGGATGGATCCATGCTATTGGAAAAAGGTTCTATTGTTCTTATTCCTGAATCATTGAAAGATTACACATTGAATGTCCATGGAGAAGTATTCATGGCAGAGGTGCTTTGATGCAATATATTGCAATTGATTTTGAGACGGCATCTCGAGCCAAGGATAGTGCTTGTTCCATTGGACTTGTGAAAATGGACGAAGAAGGGAATGCCATAGATTCCTATTACTCTCTTATTCGTCCTCCTGTATTGTATTTCGATCCAATGTGCGTTGCTGTTCATCACATAAAGCCAAGTGATGTAACTGATGCTCCTACTTTCGATGAGATATGGCCAGATGTGAAGACATTCATTGGCACAAATCCCTTGGTTGCTCATAATGCTACTTTTGATATTGGGATTCTTAAGTCCACATTGGAGCACTATGGCCTAGAGCCTTGTCACAATGAATACTATTGCACACTATCGCTATCGAGAAAGCTTTGGAACAACAAGCGTTGTCATAAGCTTACATATCTTGCGAGTGAATTTGGTTGGGAATATGATGCACATAATGCGCTTGCGGATGCCGAGATATGTGGGCGTTTGTTCTCAAAACTATGCGGGATCAATCTGACAGACGAAAGTGTTCTATCCAGATTTTTCTCCCGCATATATTCAAGTACTGGTTCTTCTTATCCGAAGATTATCTAGTTTTCCTTTTCCATTAGCTTTAGCTTAGTTGCAATAAGAGGGAACAAGTATGTTACCCAAATGCCAACGAAGGCTAAAGTCAGGAATTCGAATGTGTATTTTGCAACAGGAATTGCAGTAAGAGCGAGTGCAACGACTGCAAGCATCAATAGTCCTGCAACAAGAGAGAGAATCCTTGTTTTAGCACTCTGTGCAGGGACGAACTTCAGAGTCTTTCTGTCTAAAGCCATACCTGCAAAGATTCCAGCTGCGATAGCACTGTTTTGCATCAAATTGTGTATCGCTCTATATAGTGTTGTTGCCTTGAACTCTGCAAGAGTAGCATAGTTTAATGTGTTTACATCCATTACTATTGCAAGTGGTAGTGCGATAAGAAGCGTAACAAGTGCAAATAGAATGGTGTAGATCATGAAAGCTTTCTCATCTCTATATAGCTTTTCAAAAACACGTCCGAGTGCGAATGCAGATACAAGTCCGATCAATGTTCCAATAAGGATATCCATTGGCCAATGAACACCTAGGTATAGGCGTGAAATTGGAACAAGAACAATAAGTGCAATTGAAAGAGCGCGAATCCACTTTTGCTTGAAGCTATAGCATAGGCCTCCATAGAAAGAGGACGCAGTTGTGGAGTGCCCTGATGGAAAGGAAAATCCAGTTGCAGTTTGCTGTCTCTTTCCTTGTATGAGCTCTGGATATTTCATGAATGGACGAGGAATGCGGAATATGGCTTTCAATATCTGCATGCTCATCATTGCGCTTAGCAAGCTGCTTACTACTACAAAGCCTTTTTTCTTATCCCAACACCAATAGATGAAAACGGTAATCAATAGTGGAATAGGGGATTCTCCAAATACCGTGATGATCTCACTAGTTGTATCGAGAAAGATTGTTTCGATGTTTTGAAAGAACAGCATCAAGGGAAGCTGAAACTGAAATAGCATTTCCATAAAAGTACCTCTGTCTGGTGATTATAGTGGAAAAAGATAAAAAGGCACACCCTGTTAAGAATGTGCCTTCCATTTATAGGGATTTCTTCACTTCTTCAATATTCAATCCAGATGCCTTAAGCTCTTTGATCCTATCAAGAGTTGCAATGGATTCTACTCGCTTGTATCGTCGAGTCATGTTCTCCTCTTCTTGTTCGAACTCAAGCATTCCCTCTTCTGTGTAGAACTTCAGAGTGCTGTAGCGCATTCCGGTAAGGCGAGCAAGCTCTCCTATCGAGACATATTCAGAGGTGCTAATTTTATCAAAATCACGTTTTCTAGACATTGCTTATCCATAATATGGTTGAATAACCATTCCTTGAATTGGAAGCTTGCACATTCTTGAGCTTGAGAGTGTTCTATATAGCATATTATCTATTCTTAATAAAGGAAGATCCCCAAGCCAATAGCGTTCTACATCAAAGCCATTCTCGCGCAAGAATGCAATTGCTGCATCTTGTCTTGTAGCAAAGTCTGTTCCAAGAACAACGAAATCAATGAAGATGCTCTCTCGTCTGTCGAGAAAAGGAAATGTTATAGCTACCCCCTGAAGATATTGGTTCTTAAACAGATTTCTCTTTCCTTTTATAAATGCCGATGCATATGCCTCGATGCTTGAATGGAAGTTTATAGATAGGATCTCTGCGTATATTTCATCTTTTTCTAATTCGCTCATTCTTCTCTGGATCTCATTTTGTTCATTGATAGAGAATATGTCATGAATGGCACCAGCTTCTCTAACAAGTGTAAATAGCATTATTGTCTCAAGGCTTGGCTTTTCTGGCTCAAGCATCTCACTTCTTAGGAACTCTACCTCTCTTTTATAGAACTCTCTGTCTGTTGAATACTCTAGGATCTTGATTCCTGATGTGTAGTAGTTCATGTCACAAGAAAGTAGCTTTAGTTTCTTTTTCATCAAACCAGATGTAAGAAGATCCTTTGTTGCTTCTTCTTCAACATCTTTTAAGCTAGGGGTCTTGGTTTTCTTGATTCTATTTACACATTCTTTTATATCTTCCTTTTCAAGTGTTGGAAGGGAAAGAAGAGATGCAAACGCGTAGGATGCTCTAATTGATTTAAGAGCTAGTTTCTTCTGCATTGTTAATCGTGTTGCATCCTGTCCATCGAGAGTTATTGCTGTGACAATTTCAGATAATCTATAGTCTTTCATCTAAATGCTCCTATATTAAGTCTACTTACTACTTATTACTTACTACTTACGATTTAGAATCTAACGATTAGAACACTTGTTGTCAATGATTTCAAATGTATTTTTTGAGAACAATCCATTTTTCAAGAAGTCGCTCAAAGCTCATAGATGCATTTGCACTTGATGTGGAAGGGAGTGCTATAGCCTTTCCATATTCCTTTTCTAGATATCTTTTGTATAACGAGGATGCCTTGTTTCCATTGGTGAATATCACTTCGATATTTGCATTCTTCGTTATTATTGACAGATCACTTGGCTCTGCATCTTTGATTTTTGAGTCTTCAGATCCAACAATAGAGCAAGATTCGATCACATCATATAGTGCGATATGATGCGAAGAGAGAAGGTTTTTTTTCTCTTCAAGAGTGCTAGCATCTTGCCCTGTTAAAGCGCTCAATATTGGCCAAAAACGATTTGTTTTGTGTGCATAATAAAACATGGCATCTCTAGATGCAACAGATGGAAATGAACCAAGGATGAGAATGCGTGAATCGCTGTTGAAAAATGGCTTTAATGTATGAACCTCGTGCATGTTTCTCTCTCCTTTTTCTATGATAACTATAATTCTTGCTTTTGTCGTATAATAGTCAGGAGGAGGAGTTGTATGATTCATAATGAAGCAAAACATAATTGGAAAGCTCTAGTTGCAATAAGAGAACAGTTGGAGCATAGAGCTACATGGCTATACCTGTTGTGTGATGAGGCTAGAAAGAAAGGCCTTGAGTGGGAGAGCTTTGCTCCCGATGCGATCAAGAGATGTGGGCTATATCAAGGAAAGAACCTTGTAAAGAATGGAAAGACAGATAGCCTCAAGGGCTTGAAGAAGACACTATTTACAAAGCCTGCTCAGCTTGTGTTTGAGATGGATATAAAAAGAAGTGATGATGATCACCTGGATATAGATTTCCATTATTGTCCTTTGGTTAAGGCTTGGCAGAAGCAAGGGCTATCTGATGATGAGATAGCTCGCCTTTGTGATATTGCAATGTGTGGAGACCACGGTATCGGTGAGTGCTATAACGCAAAGTTGGATCTTCCTAAGTGCATTGCCAAGGGAGATGATATCTGCGCATTGAGATATAGCAAGAAGAAATAAAAGCAAAAGAGAGTGTGCCTATGGCTGATGAGATAGCACGTCGACAATTCCAGCCTTTATATATCTGGCTGTATATTTGCTTTCTCCTCTTAATTGCTGTGCCTTCTTATAAGAAAGAAGAAATACATGGAAGTGACAGTAGGAGTAGTGTTTGGTTTTGTGTACAGGACTGTCGACTATGGAATAATTCATCTTTTATGCCACTCTCGCTTAGTTGAGGGCGGAAACCTATTCTGGGTTCTGTTGTGGATGAGTATGAGCTATGGATTTGCGAACTTTGTTTGGATCTGGCTATGGCTCGATAAAGACGAATTCTACAATGTGTTAGATATCTCTAAGTTATTATACAAAATATGCTATAATTGTATTAATATACCATGATAACTAGCCATATAGTTATATAGCACTATGGTATTGAATTACCATTTGAAAATGTCAAATTAGTCAATTTTCCCGGATTTTCACTCGCTTCTTTTTGTTCTTAGACTTGGGCTATGGAAAAATGGATTGAAGCACATTTAACACTACCTATGAACGTATCGAGAAGGGAAGAGATGGAAAATTCCCTTTCGCATCTGATTGGATTTGTTCTTGGTCTGATAGGTCTTTTATATATCCTATCATTTCCAGCAAGTACAACACGACTTGGAATGATTATCTTCGCAATATCGAATATTGTGATGTATGGAGCATCCTCGCTCTATCATGCATTGAATGTAGGAACAGCAAAAAGATTGCTACGAGTTGTAGATCACACATCCATATATCTATTGATCGCTGGTTCATACACTCCAATACTCATGTATGTTGGAACCACTTATGCTATTAGATTTACGCTTGTTATGTGGGCAATTGCAGCTTTGGGTATTTTTATCATGGCTCTCTTCTGGGGAAGATTGAAAGCTGTACATCTTGCATTCTACCTCTTGATGGGATGGGCAGTTGTATTTACCAAAGGTGAGATCCTTCCTAATATGCCTCATTGCTTATTTAGGTATATTCTCTTAGGAGGAATCACATATTCACTTGGCGTGATCTTCTATGCTAACAGAAAGATACCAAAGAACCATTTGATTTGGCACATCTTTGTTCTAGCAGCAAGCGCATTCTTCTTTCTCGGATATCTTAATTGTTTGTTATAGTTCATGGTCCTCCTTTGGAGGATTTTTTCGTAGTGCTTGTTATTAATATAGTGAAGCCTCTCCACCTAAGATAAATCTATAGATGGAGCTTCCCTCTACCCACACAATTACGAATAATTGTGTAGTTGTTCTTTTAGAGAACAGGGACTGCGCATCTACCCAAACAATCTAGACTCAGCAAAAGATGATAAGTCATCTTTAACCGCATAAAGATCTTTTAGAGTAGACA